>CAKTKV010000097.1 GCA_934572355.1 uncultured Oscillospiraceae bacterium | reverse complement strand
GAACACAGAAGTTAAGCTCACCAGTGCCGACAATACTTGTCTGGAGACGGACTGGAAAGATAGGTCAACGCCAACATTTGATCACAGCTTCGAGAAATCGAGGCTGTGATTTTTTGTTATATACTCAGGCTCTTGTGCGGACGCGCCGAATATGGTAAAATCCGACTGTACAACGAACAAGCAAGGAGACAGATATGCTTTACTTCTCAAGCGATTATATGGAGGGCTGCCACCCAAATATTCTTCGGCGGCTCAGCGAAATAAACATGGACAAGAACCCCGGTTACGGCACGGATGCGATATGCGAGAGCGCGAAGAATAAGATACGCGCCGCCTGCGGCAAACCCGACGCGGAGGTATATTTCCTCGTTGGCGGGACTCAGACGAACGCAGTAGTGATAAAGTCTATGCTGCGCTCTTATGAAGGCGTTGTCGCAGCGGCAACAGGGCATGTCGCGGTGCATGAGGCCGGTGCTATCGAAGCCGGTGGGCACAAGGTACTGACGCTGCCGGAGCATAACGGCAAGCTCGACGCCGCGGAGGTCGAAGAATATATCGCGACCTTCTATAAGGACGCAAATCATGAGCACATGGTCAAGCCCGGCATGGTCTATATCTCGCACCCCACGGAGTACGGAACGCTCTACACAAAGGCGGAGCTTGAAGCGCTGCATAGCGTGTGCGCAAAGTATGATATCCCGCTGTTTCTTGACGGCGCGCGTCTCGGCTACGGCCTCGCTGCGACGGGTACGGACGTGACGCTTGAGCCGATCGCAGACAACTGCGACGTGTTCTACATCGGCGGGACAAAGGTCGGCGCGATGTTCGGCGAAGCCGTCGTGTTCACCGGGAAAGCGCCCGAGGGCTTTTTCTCGATAATCAAGCAGAATGGTGCACTGCTGGCTAAGGGCTGGATGCTCGGCGTGCAGTTCGATGAGCTGTTCACGGACGGGCTGTACATGAAGTGCGGGAAGAACGCGATAGACTGCGCAGAGCGGCTCAAGGCGGGGCTTATCTCCAAGGGCTATAATATGTATCTGGATTCTCTGACGAACCAGCAGTTTATTGTCATAGAGACGGCGAAGCTCGAAGAGCTCGGCAAGCAGGTCGCCTACGGATTCATGGAGACCTACGACGCGGAGCATACAGTCATTCGCTTTGCCACGAGCTGGGCAACGCGCATGGAGGATGTCGAGAAGCTGATAGAGCTGCTTTGATAATCGGATATGAAAATGGCACAGGCAAAATGCCTGTGCCATTTTTACGTTTATTGAAGATCAGCCCGCGCGGCTTGCGAGCCAGCCGGAATAGTCAGCGCCCTGCGAGGTGGCCTCAAACTCACCCGTGAGCTTACTGAGCACACGGTTATAGCCCTCAGAGCCCTCCTCATAAGGAGTCGGCTTATAGTCGTTGTAGTTCTGCTCGTTTGCCATCGCCGCGTCAATTTTGCTGCTGACGCAGCAGGGGATGACGTCCATACCGGTGCGGGATATGCTGCCGTCGTCACTACGTGTCAGCTCGACCTGAACGATAGCCGTGTCCGGATCGCTCGGCATGGTGCTGCCGCCGAAGGTCCAGTTGCCCATGCTGTAGAGGATCAGCCCGTCGCCGTATTCCTCAATGGGCTGGAGACAGTGGGTATGGCTGCCGTAGATGAGATCAGCCCCCGCGTCGATGCAGGCGTGTGCGAGATCGATCTGCGCCTGATTCGGCTCGTAGTAGAGCTCCTGCCCCCAGTGGAAGGCACAGATTATATACTCCGCGCCGTCGTCAATGAGCTGCTGGATCGCGCTTAGAGCCTTGGTCTTGTTCGGGGCGAGATCCTTGCCGGAGCAGTAGATACCGATAACAAGACCGCTGTCGGTGGTATAGAGCTGCGCCTGCCCCTCCTTGCCGAAGGGAATGCCGTAAGCTTCGAGAGTGTCATAGGTGCTGGTCTCACCGGCTTCATAACAGTCCATGATGTGGTTGTTCGCCGTGGTGACAAAGTCAACGCCGCCGTCGATTATGATGTTGGCGTACTCAGTCGGCGCAATGAACGGGAAGTAGACCTGCGTGTAGTCATAAGCAAGGCTCTTGTCGGAGAGGATGCACTCGAAGTTCGCGATGGTGAAATCGTCATTCTCGAAATACTGGATGGTATTCGAGAACGGATATGAGTAGTCCCCGTTTATGACCCCGGCATAGCCTGCGGGATGCTGGGCATAGTTCGCATTCGACCAGAGCGTGCAGTCACCGATTACGGAGAGCGTGTAGGTCTTGGGTGCGGGAGTCGGCGTAGGAGTCGGCTCGGGAGTCGGCGACGGGGTTGGCGTGGGCGAAACGTCGAGCGGCGCGATAACGGGCTCGGCGCTCTGGACAGGCATCTCGGGCGTATTGAGCCGGAGCTTTATGGTAAGTGCAAGCATGCCGCACAGCAGCAGAAAGCATATCAGTTTGAGTACATTTTTCATTTCTAAACCTCAGAAAACAACGTATATATATGGACGCACACGGGGGGATTAAGTTCCTAAAGCAGATTTCTGATAAGGGGTATCTTTTTCGCAATATAACTCACAACGAAGCACAGAACGGTACATAGCATCGAGATGCCGAGCAGAGAACCGACGGCGTGTTCGAGACTCACAGCGATGCCGAAGCGATCAAGCACGTTTAACATAAGCGGGTGCAGCAGATAAACGCCGAGGGTACAGTCGGAGAGCTGACGGACAAGCCCACAGCGCTTGAAATCATGTCCCTTGAGAGCGAGGAAGAAGCAGAACATCGCGCTTGCCATGATGAAGTTCGGCAGGGAGAAATAGCTGAACAGCCAGCCATCGGCATAGCTGCGGTACTCAGAGTACCAGCAGTTCCCAACGGTCGTGAGCACGGCAGTCAGCAGAAAGACGAGCGGCGCGATCCAGAGCGTGCGTCTGCCATACTCACGTTGGCCTAAATACCAGCCCCATATAATATAAAGCAGATACGGCAAATAGTCAAAGCTAAAATTCAGCGTGAAGCGGTTGAGTATATACGCCGGGTCAGGCGTGAGGTTGCAGTTCTGCATCAGCAGGACGAGGAACAGGAACACGCCGAGGAGCCAGCGCGTGTCGAGCTTTGTTCCGTGTATGGCAGCATGCAGGATCGGGACGAAGAGACAGCAGGTCACCATCGCGCAGATGAACCACATGTGATAGTGCCCGGACATGACGGAAAAGAAGACGTCATAAGCCTTGCCGAAGCTTCCGACCGAGGCGCGGCTGCCGAGGGCATAGAGCGTTGACCACAGGAGGAAGATCCCCACAAGTCGGAGAATGTGCCGCCTGAAAAAGTGCCCGAGCTCAAGCTTTTCGCGCGAGAGCATCAAGAGTCCCGTCAGCATGAAAAAGATGGGGACACTGCCGCGCACGGCGGTGCTTATAAAGCTGAGCGGAACGAAGGCCGGTTCATACAGCGGACAGTTGTGGTAGAGCGCAGAGCCGGCATGGATAATGATAACCATTATGCATGCCGTTATTCTGCACAGGTCGAGTTCATATCTTCTGGACATCGGGAGGAGTTTCCTTTCGCTCGATGAGGGTTAGTTTTTCTTTACGGGTAAGGCGCTTGATGTGCCATTCACGGCTGCGCGCGTCGTGCTCGCTGCCGCATTCCTCGGAGTATACAAGCTCCACCGGCAGATGTGAGCGCGTATATTTGCAGCCCTTGCCGGATGCATGCAGCGCGACACGGGAGTCGAGGTCGTTTGTCCAGCCGGTGTAAAGCGAGCCGTCGCCGCAGCGGAGAATATAGACCCAGTTCAACGCTGCACCTGCCGGATGTTCTTTTCAAATTTGCTGCGTGCGCCCATAAGCTCATGCCCGCAGCCGCAGCAGCGCAGCTTGAAGTCCGCCCCAGTGCGCAGCACCTGCCATTGCTTGCTGCCGCAGGGGTGGGCTTTTTTCATTGTGAGGATATCGCCGACCTGAATGTCCATTACTTTTTGATCTCCTCCCAATAACGCTTCGCGGCCTGTTCGGTCTTGTTGTCGCCATAATCATAGTAGTGCGCGCCGCGCAGCTCATAGGGCAGATACTGCTGACGCACCCAGTGGCCGGGATAGCTGTGCGGGTACTTGTAGCCCTGCTCGCGCTCGAAACCTGCGCCGTCAGCGTGGACGTTCTGAAGCTCGCGCGGGATGCTGCCCGTGCGCCCGGCGCGGACGTCGGCAAGAGCGGCGTCAATACCCATGCACGCGGAGTTCGACTTAGGCGCGGTCGCAAGCAGGATACAGGCCTCGGCCAAGGGCAGCTTCGCCTCGGGCAGACCGAGCTGAAGTGCGGAGTCCACACAGGCCTTGACGATAGGCACGGCCAGCGGATAGGCAAGGCCGATGTCCTCGCTCGCCGAGCAGAGGATGCGCCGACACGCGCCGACAAGGTCGCCGACCTCGAGGAGCCTTGCGAGGTAATGCAGCGCCGCGTCCGGGTCGGAGCCGCGCAGCGATTTCATGAGCGCGGAGAGAATGTCATAATGATCGTCCCCGTCGCGGTCATAGCGCATGGCACTGCGCTGGGTTATCGCGGCGGCGTCCTCGGCGGTGATGACGCTGCGCTCTCCCGCGGCGGAAAAGAGCAGCTCGACCGAGTTTATCGCCTTGCGCACGTCCCCGCCGCATGCAGAGGAAATGCGTTCGGCAGCGCCGTCTTCAAGCGTGAGCGGGGCATCCCGCCGCGCGTTCATGATATCCACCGCGCGAAAGACCGCCTGTTTCACATCCGCAGCGGAGACGGGCTTAAATTCGAACACCGTCGAGCGGCTGAGGATAGCATTGAACACGCAGAAGTAGGGGTTCTCGGTCGTGGATGCGATGAGCGTGATGCGCCCGTCCTCGATAAACTCCAGCAGCGACTGCTGCTGTTTTTTGTTGAAATACTGTATCTCATCGAGATAGAGCAGCACACCGCCGGGGGCGAGGAAGGTGTCAAGCTCGTCGATGATCTTTTTTATATCGGCAATGCCCGCGGTCGTCGCGTTGAGCTTGCGCAGCGAGCGGTTGGTGCGCTGGGCGATGATGCGCGCGACGGTGGTCTTGCCCGTCCCGGAGGGACCGTAGAATATCATGTTCGGTATCTGGCCGCTCTCGACGATGCGGCGGAGCATACCGTCTTTGCCTAAAATATGCTTCTGGCCGACAACGTCGTCAAGCGACGCGGGGCGGATCTCGTCCGCTAGGGGTTTATACATTCTGGGCAGTCCGCCTTTCATTAAAGATTCGATACAGAATACCATTATACCACCGGCAGCGGGAAATGTAAAACCGGATTTACTATTAAATTATTGTGTACATCGCGCGGCATTATGGACAATTTTCGACGTATGGTTTATAATTATCTCTCCAAAGCATAGTACAAAGGAGTGATCCGAAATGTCAAAAGGAAGAATCAAAGCTGTTTTGTTTATTATAGTTTTTCTGCTGGCCATTGCAGTTGCGATCAATCTGCTTGTGGATATGCAGAGCGAGAGGAAGGCCGAGGCGACCCCGACCGGCGATCCCTATGCGAACACAGTCACGCCGAGCATTGAGACGCAGCCCGCTGTCGAGACTGCCCAGCCGACCCCGGCGGCAGCGCCGTCCACCGCACTGACCGCAACGCCTGTTCCCGCGACCCCGGTGCCGACGCCGACTCCGACGCCTGTTCCCACCGCGACTCCGGAACCTGCCCAGCCCGTTATCCCGCAGGGCGAGGTCATCGGCTCTGGCAGCTTCATCTCCGATACCGGCACGCCGCTGAACATCCGTGCCGACTGGACGGCGACGGTGCTTGACTCGGAGAGCGTTGAGGTCACAGTGAACGTGTACCTTATATCTTATCAGATCGAGGTACGCGAGCTTTATGACGCTGTCAATGTCAGCGTCGGCGACCAGTACGCCTCGGCGAATTCCCCGGCGATAAAGTGGGAGAATAACACGCGTCTTGAGTCTCTCCTTGCCTCGACGGTGCATACGCTGCGCCTGCCATCCGGCAGCAGCGCCAGCTTCCCCCTCGCTGCACAGTACCAGTTCGGCGGCACCTACAGCAAGGTGGAGCTGCCGGTCATCGAGTGCGGCGGCACGATAGAGC
>CAKTKV010000096.1 GCA_934572355.1 uncultured Oscillospiraceae bacterium | reverse complement strand
TACTTGCCGTCGATCTTGAAATCGCGCGTTGTGGGGAACTTTATACCGCTGGAGGTGACGTTCGCGGGATCGATCTTCTCGCCGGTCACGTCGTCGGTCAGGCCGGGATCCTTGAGACCTGCGTCAAGCTTTGCCTGAAGTATCTCGGTTATATCCTGCGCTTTGGGATCGCCCTTGACGCAGACGGTGAAGTCACGCGTCACGGAAACGCCATCGACATTGTTGCACACAAACGTCGCGGTGAGCGTGACATCCTGATCGAGCTTATCACGGATAACGGTGGTTTTGTACGGACTATAGTAATAAGACGCGGAGCCGACCTTTATGACGGAGTTATCAGCGGAGACCCATGTCACGGTACACCATGTGTCGAGCGTGGAATAGCTATAGCCGTCGTCGGGTGTTTTGCCTTCCTTGAAGGGGTAGTGAGGAAGCTCAAGACTGTCTGCTGCCTCCACCGCCGAGGGCACGGTGACGCGGCCGGCTGTGAGCTCGAGAGCTGCCCTGACTTTATTTTCATCCCACGGCACGTATACAGATACTTCCTTTTCGGCAGTCCGGCCGTTCAAGGTCAGCACTGCGGTAACGGACAAATTGGGGACGATGCCGTACATATTGCTGTTGAAATAGTAGCTTATAGTACCGTCGGCAGCGATGGCAGAATAGCTGCCTGTCACACCGTCTTTAAGCGCCAGCCCGACCTTGCTCTCGCCAATCAGCGCTTTGAGCATATCGAGGACGTTGGTGTCAGTTCCGTATTTGGGACGGAGCATGGACGGGATCGCGGCCGCGGCCTTGTTCAGCGCACCCTCGGTCTCGGAATAGACAGTGAGCGTATAGCTGCGCATCTTGGTAACGCCGTTCACCGTTACCGCGGCGGTAACAGTTATTTTCTCCGTGCCGCTCTCGGGCTGGGAGACGATGCTGCCGCCGGAGAAGAGCTTGCTGTCGCTGGTGTATTCCACCGTCCAGCCCTCGCCGGACTCAGGGAGACCCAAGCTGCCCTTTTCATAAACGATGTAATCCGCGGGCATGGCGGCATCGATAGACTTGAAGGCAAGGGTATAGTCGTCCTCACGCCAGATGGCATAGAGGAAAAACTTTTCGCCGTCGTTACTGCTATTGCCGCTGCGGTTGAGCTTGTCGCCGGTGACATACTTGACCTTTCCGTTGGTGATCTCGCTCCAGCCGACAAACACATAGCCCTCGCGCGTATAGCCGCATTCGGGAATGATATAATCCACGCCGAACTCGGCGGAGCCGTTGGTCATGCTGCCGGTCACGCCGATGTCGGCGTAATTCGTTTTGAAGTAGACGGTATACCGGCAGGCTCTCCACTTGGCGTAAAGCGTTATCTCCTCCGCCGCACTGCTGAAGTCAGTGGCCGCAGTGACCTTGTCGGTGAGTCCGGCGTCGGTGTACCAGCCATCAAAGGTCTGGTTTTGCGGATAGCCCGAGGGGTCGAGGCTCGGCAGCTTGCTGTATATGTTCTCCGGCTTTGCGGAAACGGCGTCTATCGTACCGGTGTAGCCGTTGCCCTCAAAGCGGACGATAACGCCCTTTTCCCAGTGGGCATATATGGTGATGGGATCGGAGAGAGCATAGTCCGCGCTTATCCTATTGCCGCCCGCTGGCGCATCGTACCAACCGGCAAACTCGTAACCGAAGCGCGTCGGATCAGGCAGGGGAGACGAGACCGCATCGCCGTTATCGTATATGTAGTCATAGCCCTTGCCGACAACGCATGTGCGCTCGTCGGCAGGAAGGCCGTCATGGTTATAGTCGACCGTTACGGTGACGGGACGGTCAAGGGCCTTCCAGATAGCGTAGAAGGTACGGTTAGCAGCTTTATAGGTATCTCCGGGATATATGTAAGGAGAAGTGGAGCTCTTTCTTGCTCCCCAACCAATAAACTTGTAGCCGCCTCTGGTGAAGCTGCAATCCGGGAGCGTAATGATTACACCCTTTTCAACTTCCATTACTTCCTTCCGGCCGCTTCCGTCGTGGGCATCGAATGTGATTTTGCAGAGCTCAGCCTGTACAGCAATACCCTCATCCTCAGCGGACAGCAATGTCGGTTCCTCCGAGGGCGCCGGACTCTCGGTGGGGTCAGGCGAAGCCGGGGATTCGGGCGTATCTGTAGGTTCGGGCATAGCGGTGGTCTCCGGCGCAGCCGTGACCTCGGGCGTGGCTGTGACCTCAGACTCGGCGGAGGCTTCCTCCGTCTGCTCCTGCGCCAGGGCATCGCCAGTCTCGGCAAAGGCTGCGGCGGGCACAAGGCTCAGCAGCATGATAAGCGAAAGTATAAATGACAAAAATCTTTTCATAAATTCCTCCAATAAACTCGTATGGCTGTCATTGACCGGCACGAGCTTATTCGTAGGTGATGCTTCTGAACAGTTCGGAAGCGTCCGCGCACATCCCGTTCACTTCTAAGGTTCTCTCCTTCCGGTTTGGTGCCGTCCCGGGAGCGCAAAAAAGCGATCCCTTCACCGAAGAGACCGCAGCATAACAACAGGACACAGGTTTCCCTGTGCCAAAAAAATCAGCCTGCTCCTCCTCGGGACGGTTGAATTGCTTCCTTCACGGTAAGTCTTCTGACTTATGGATCATCCTTGGACGCGCCTTCCCGGGATCGCTCCCAGTGACATTCATGTGTCCTCGTCCCCAAATACAGCAGCGGGACTGCTCCGGATTCGCACCGGATTCCTTGTTAGGCCGGTCATTACAACCAGCGCCGCAAAGAATATTCAATTACGCAGTGATTATAACATGTCTGTATCGGGCAGGCAAGAAGAAAAACGCAGGAACCACGGATGTGATCCCTGCGTTTTGGTGTTGATCCGTTACTGTATCTGTTCGGCTTTGTCGACGCCGCGCAGAGTATTGACGGTCTTCGCGACGGTGGCCTGAGCTTCCTTATACTCGCGTATGCTGCGGCGCAGAAGCTCCTCTTCCTTGAGGCGCTGCGCCTCGCGGCGGGCACGGTTCTCCTCGGATTTCTCCGGCTCCTCGGCGATGCCGACGAGCAGAAGCACGTCATTATCCTCGACCTTTACGAAGCCCTCGTCGACTGCGACTCTGCGGCGCGCGCCGTCCGGCGTTGTAAATTCCGCAACGCCGGGGGTGACCGCACCGATCATGTTGCAGTGATTGGCAAGGACGCCGGTTTTGCCGCCCAAGGTGGGAAAGACAAGGCTCTCGCATTCGCCGTCGAAGAACCTGCCCTCGGCGGAAATGACTCTCAGCTTAAAGGTGTTCATGCGCGCTCACTCCGCAGCTGCTCGGCGCGCTTCTTCACGTCGTCGATAGTGCCGGCGTTGAAGAATGCGGCCTCGGGGTACTCGTCCATGCTGCCGGAGAGGATCTCCTTGAAGCCGCGCAGCGTCTCGCTCAGCGGGACATACGCGCCGGGTGTGCCGGTGAACTTCTCGGCGACGAACATCGGCTGGGACAGGAAACGCTGAATACGTCTTGCGCGCGCGACGGTCTTCTTATCCTCGTCGCTCAGCTCTTCCATACCGAGGATGGCGATGATGTCCTGAAGCTCCTGATACTTTTGCAGCGTCTCCTGCACGCGGCGGGCGATGCTGTAGTGCTCCTCGCCGACGATGTCCGCCTCAAGGATACGAGAGGTGGAGGCGAGAGGATCGACCGCGGGGTAGATGCCCTGCTCGGAGATCTTACGGCTGAGAACGGTGGTAGCGTCAAGGTGGGAGAAGGTCGTCGCCGGGGCGGGGTCGGTAAGGTCGTCCGCCGGGACGTAGACCGCCTGGACGGAGGTGACGGAACCGGACTTCGTGGAGGTGATGCGCTCCTGGAGTGAGCCCATTTCGTTTGCCAGAGTCGGCTGATAGCCGACGGCGGAGGGCATACGGCCAAGCAGAGTGGAGACCTCGCTGCCGGCCTGGACGAAACGGAAGATGTTATCGATGAAGAGAAGAACGTCCTTATGCTCGGTATCGCGGAAGTACTCCGCCATTGTAAGACCCGAGAGCGCGACGCGCATACGCACGCCGGGGGACTCGTTCATCTGGCCGAAGACCAGAGCCGTCTTATCCGATACGCCGCTCTCCTGCATCTCACGCCAGAGGTCGTTACCCTCACGGCTGCGCTCGCCGACGCCGGTGAAGATGGAATAGCCACCGTGCTCCATGGCGACGTTGTGTATAAGCTCCTGAATAAGGACTGTTTTGCCGACGCCTGCGCCGCCGAACAGACCGATCTTGCCGCCCTTTGCGTAGGGCTCAAGAAGGTCGATGACCTTGATGCCGGTCTCAAGTATCTCGGCTGCGGGCTGCTGCTGGTCAAAGGACGGGGGACGGCGATGGATGTTCCAGCGCTCCGCGTCCTGAGAAACCTCGCCCTTGCCGTCGATAGGACGGCCGAGAACGTCGAACATTCTGCCCAGCGTGACCTCGCCCACAGGCACCTGAATGCCATGGCCGAGAGCCTCGACCTCGAGACCGCGGGACAGACCGTCACTGCCGGACATCATGATGCAGCGCACCGTGTCGCCGGTGAGGTGCTGCTCGACCTCCATGGTATAGGTATGCCCGTTCGCGGTAAGGGTCAGGGCGTCATTAATGGAGGGCAGCTCGCCCTCGGCGAACCGAACATCGACCACCGGCCCTGAAATCTCTGTAACAATACCGTGCTTCATGACTGATTGGCCTCCCTGCTTTTCTTGTTTTTCTGAGCGCGCGCACCGGCGGAGATCTCGGTGATCTCCTGCGTGATGGCGGCCTGACGCGCACGGTTGAACTGCTTGGAAAGATCGCCCAGCAGCTCCTCCGCGTTGTCATCGGCGGCGCTCATTGCCGCCATTCGCGCGCTCTGCTCGCTGCAAAAGCTGTCGACGAGCGCGCTGTAAATATAGCCTGAAATATAGTTCTGGACAAGGCTGTTGAGCACGGCCTGCATGGTGGGGACGAACTCAAACGCCGGTTCCGGTTTCTCCTCGCCGGGCTTTGCCAGGAAGTTCTGCCTGTGCAGGGGCAGAAGCTGCGTCTGCCGCACGACCTCCGCCATGCCCTTGGAGTCGGTATAAATGACAGAGAGCCGGTCGACTGCACCGGAGGCAAAGCGGGCGAGCAGGTCGCGGGCGATCTGCTGCGCACGGTATGTGCTCGGGCTCTGCGCGGTATAACGGAAGTCCTCAACGATAGGGAGCTTCCGCTGGGAGAACCACCTGCGGCCATATTCGCCGATGACGTAGAACTCGGTGTCCGGATGCGCGTCATATATCTTCTGCGCCTCCTTGAGGACATTGTGGTTATACGCACCGGCAAGACCCTTGTCCGCCGTGATGACGAGACATGCCCATGTGCCTCCGACGCTCGCTTCATCATTGCCATAGGCCATGAAGTACCGGCTGTCGACCGTTTCATCAACGGTAAAGACGCGCCGTATCTCATGGTTGAGAACGTCAAAGTACGGGCGGACCTCGTCGAGCTCGGCTCTGGCCTTGCGCATCTTCGCCGAGGAGATAAGGTACATCGCGTGGGTGATCTTCTGCGTCTCCTGAACGCTGGCTATGCGTCTGCGAATTTCGCTCGTGCTGGCCATACGATCACCGCCCGTCGCCCGCTTCGGCGCTCTGGAACGCGGCGAGGCTGCGCTTTGCCTGATCGAGGATGCGCTTGCGGCTGTCATCGGTCAGGACAGCGGTGGTCTCAAGCTCCTGCATGAGCGCGGCCTGAGACGAGGCAAAGTCGCCAAGCAGCTTTGCGTTGAACGCGCCGATCCTGTCGACAGGCAGCTGCTGCTGGATATGCCCCAGCGCGGTGACGAGCAGGACGACCTGCTCCGCCGAGCTGTACGGACGGCCGCGATTCTGGCGCAGAAGGCGCATCAGGCTCTGGCCGTAGACCAGCTGCTGCTTGGTATCGTCGTCCAGATCGCTGGAGAACTGGGTAAAGACCTCCATCTCGCGGTACTGCGCAAGATCGAGACGCAGAGTGCCGACGGCCTTCTTCATGGCCTTGGTCTGCGCTGCGCCGCCGACACGGGAAACGGAAAGGCCGACATTGACTGCCGGGCGCTGACCTGCAAAGAACAGGCTGCTTTCCAGATATATCTGGCCGTCGGTGATGGAG
>CAKTKV010000095.1 GCA_934572355.1 uncultured Oscillospiraceae bacterium | reverse complement strand
ACGATGTTCCAGAACCCGAACAGGTCCATCCAGTTCTATGTCGGCCCGTCTCTCAAGGCCGTTGATACCGACAAGCACGTTATCAACAGCAGCAAGGACCTCAAGTTCGTCTGCTCCGACACCATCGACCCGAAGAACGTCAGAGTCGGCTCCGGCAACGGCTGGCTTGAAGAGGGCAACCAGTTCACCATCAGCGGCAACGGCAGATACATCACTCTCAAGGCGAAGTTCCTCAACGCCCGCACCGCAGGCGAGACCTATACCCTCAACGTCAAGACCACCAGCGGCGAGTGGACCAGCTGCAACTTCCGCATCCTGACCACCGCTCAGGCGGCTTCCAGCCCGAGAACCGGCGATAACAGCAACATCGGCCTGTGGCTCGTGTTCATGACGATCTCCGCCGGCGCTGTCGCAGTTGCTCTGCCCAGGCTCAAGAAGGGCAAGGACTGATCTCCGCACAGACGGAAGATAAAACAATAAACCAATAAACCAATGATTCAGGCTCCCGGTTTTCGCCGGGAGCCTGAATTTTTAACAAAACAGTAATTTATAATGTGTTGCAATATTCTGATATATGAAGTATAATACCAGCGCGCATGAGGGGAAAGGCAAATTCTCCGTATGCGCTGAAAATACAAAGGAGAAGAGAAAATGAAAAAGTCATTTGCAATAGTTCTGCTGCTGGCTATGGCGCTGAGCCTTGCCGCATGCGGTGAAGCCGCTCCTGCGGCCACTCCGGAGCCGACCGCTGAACCCACCCCTGCACCCGAAACTCTTGCCACCGAAGCGGAAGAGCTGTTCTACAAGGCCGATTACACCGCCGCTTTTGAGAAGCTCGATGCGCTTGAGACCAGCGGCATCACCTCCGTGCAGGAGCAGCTCGGCACGAGCTATTACTACGGCCTCGGCGTTGAGGCCGACAGCGAAGAGGCTGTGGCTCAGCTGACCAAGGCCGCCGATCAGGGCGACGCAATTGCCATGTACCTGCTGGGCAATGCCTACGCAAGCGGCACCGGCACCTCGAGAGACGAGGCTAAGGCCAAGGAAATGTACGCCAAGTTCATCGCCGTCGGCGAGGCCGACAGCGGCGAGAATGCCGGCTCCGGCCGCATTCAGGCCTACCTTGCCGACTGCTACGCCTACGGCAAGGGCACCGAGAAGGACGTTGACAAGGCCGCTGCCGCTGCCGGGAAGGCTGCGTCCGCTGACCTCACCGTATTTGACATGGTGAAGCTTGCCGACAGCTACGTTGAGGGCGTTTTCACCAAGACCGCTGATACCGCCGACACCTCTGAAGCTGCTGTCGACACTACTGCAGCCGAAGTTCCTGCCGAGGGCGAGACCGAGGCTGAGACCGCGAAGATCCCCGCTGAGGCGGCGGAGCTTTACGCCAAGGCGCTTGACGGTATAAAGGCTCTTGCCGACGCCGGCAATGTGAAGGCAAAGACCGCTCTCGGTGATTACTATTTCGGCGGCTATGCCAGTATCGAGCAGGACTACACCAAGGCGCTTGAGCTCTACACCGAAGCCGGTGAAAAGGGCGACGCCGACGCACAGGCTCAGGTAGGCTACATCTACCAGTATGGCTGCGGCGTTGATGCCGACTATGAGAAGGCCATGGAGTGGAACAACAGAGCAGCCCAGCAGGGCAATGCTCGGGGTCAGGCTCAGATAGGCTGGCTGTATCATCAGGGACTCGGCGTGACGCAGAACCTTGACGAGGCCGGCAGATGGTACACCAGAGCTGCCGATCAGGGCAACGCTTGGGCAGAGGCACGCCTTGCCGAGACCGAGGCCACCAATCCTCAGGATCTGTTTGAAGCCCACGCGTAATATTTGATCTAAACTAAAAAATTGGCAGCCGTCCTTTTTGAACGGCTGCCAATTTTTTGCTGTCAATGTATATGGAGCAGAGAAGCTCCCCCATTCCGCAAAGCCTTGCGGAATGGGGGAGTGGTTTGACCGGTTTACCGGCAGATGAGTTCGCCGTTCTCGACGTCGACGGTGAGCGTCGCGCCGGCGGCGATATCGCCGGAGAGGATGCGGCGGGCGATAAGCGTCTCTACGCTGCTTTGCAGGTAGCGGCGGAGCGGACGCGCGCCGTAGAGCGGGTCATAGCCGCGCTCGATGATGAGCGCCTTTGCAGCGTCCGTGATATCAAGCTTGAGGCTCTTGTCGGCAAGTCTCGCGCGCAGCCCCTCGACCATGATGTCGATGATGCCGTTGAGGTTATCCTTTGTGAGCGGACGGAACATGATGATCTCATCCAGACGGTTCAGGAACTCCGGACGGAACGAGCGGTGCAGCTCGCCCATGACGGCCTCCTGCGCCGAGGCGGAGATACTGCCGTCAGGCTCAATGCCGTCGAGCAGGTACTGGCTGCCAAGGTTCGAGGTGAGGATGATTATCGTGTTCTTGAAGTCGACCGTGCGGCCCTGAGAGTCGGTTATGCGGCCGTCGTCAAGAATTTGCAGCAGGATGTTGAACACGTCCGGGTGAGCCTTTTCGATCTCGTCGAACAGCACCACGCTGTACGGTCTGCGCCGCACGGCCTCGGTGAGCTGGCCGCCCTCATCGTAGCCGACGTATCCGGGAGGCGCGCCGATAAGACGCGAGACGGAGAACTTTTCCATGTACTCGGTCATGTCGATACGCACGATGTTGTGCTCATCGTCAAACAGGCACTCGGCAAGGGACTTTGCAAGCTCCGTTTTGCCCACGCCCGTGGGGCCGAGGAACAGGAACGAGCCTATCGGGCGGTTCGGGTCGGCGATACCGGCGCGGGAGCGGAGTATCGCTTCCGTCACCTTCTGCACGGCCTCGTCCTGACCGACGACGCGTTTATGCAGGAAATCGTCAAGGTGCAGGATCTTCTCGCGCTCGCCCTCCATGAGCTTTGCAACAGGGATGCCCGTCCACTTGGAGACGATGGAGGATATCTCCTCCTCGGTCACGGTGTCATGCACCATGCTGCTGGCCTTGCGCTCCTCCGAGCGCTTCTCGGCCTCGGCGAGCTTCTTCTCAAGCGCCGGCAGGTCAGAGTACTTGAGCCTTGCGGCCGTCTCGTACTCGTAGCGCATCTGCGCGTTTTCAATGTCGGCGTGCATTTTCTCGATCTCGGCCTTGATCTTCTTGACCTCGTCGACGCTGCTCTTCTCGCTCTCCCAGCGGGACTTCATTTCGTTGAACTTATCCTTGAGGTTTGCAAGCTCCTCGCGCAGCTTGACGAGACGATCCTTGCTGAGCTGGTCGTCCTCCTTCTTCAGCGCCATCTCCTCAATTTCGAGCTGCATGATCTTGCGGCGGATATCGTCAAGCTCCGAGGGCATGGAGTCTATCTCCGTGCGTATCAGCGCGCAGGCCTCATCGACAAGGTCGATGGCCTTATCGGGGAGAAAACGGTCGGTGATGTAGCGGTTCGACAGCGTCGCCGCGGCGACGAGCGCGTTATCGTGGATGCGCACGCCGTGGTAGACCTCGTAGCGTTCCTTGAGTCCGCGGAGGATGGATATCGTGTCCTCGACCGTCGGCTCGTTGACCATGACCGGCTGGAAGCGGCGCTCGAGCGCCGCGTCCTTCTCAATGTACTTGCGGTACTCGTCAAGCGTGGTTGCGCCGATGCAGTGCAGCTCGCCGCGCGCCAGCATAGGCTTGAGGAGGTTGCCCGCGTCCATGCTGCCCTCGGTCTTGCCCGCGCCGACTATCGTGTGCAGCTCATCGATGAAGAGGATGATGCCGCCCTCGCTCTTGCGTATCTCTTCGAGCACGGCCTTGAGCCGCTCCTCAAATTCGCCGCGGTACTTTGCGCCGGCAATTAGCGCGCCCATGTCGAGGGAGAAGATCGTCTTGTCTTTCAGCCCCTCGGGCACGTCGCCGCGGACTATACGCTGTGCCAGCCCTTCGGCGATGGCCGTCTTGCCGACGCCCGGCTCGCCAATCAGGACGGGGTTGTTCTTCGTCTTGCGGGAGAGTATGCGGATCACGTTTCTTATCTCGGTATCACGCCCGATAACGGGGTCGAGCTCGTTTTCGCGTGCGCGTTTCACAAGGTCAGTGCCGTATTTGTTGAGCGCGTCATAGGTGCTCTCGGGATTATCGCCGGTGACGGGCGCGGTCTTTACCTTGCTCAGCTCCGTGGTGAAGGCGTTCTTCGTGATGCCGTGGGCGGAGAAGATGCGCTTTATCGCCGGGGTCGGCGCGGCAAAGATACCGAGCATCAGATGCTCGACGGACATGTATTCATCGCCCATCGACTTCGCGGCCTTCTCGGCGGCGGTGATGACGCGGCTTGTTTCATTTGAGATGTAGACCTCGGGGTTCCCGCTGACCTTCGGCAGGGCGGAAATTTCGCTGTCCAGCTCCGAGAGAAGACCGTTGCAGTCTACGCCCATCCTGCCGAGCAGGGAGGGGATGAGCCCGCCGTCCTGATCGACGAGGGAATAGAGCAGATGCTCCGGGGTTATATAGCTGTTATTGTTTTCCTGAGCCATGGACTGTGCGGTCTGGATGGCTTCAATGGTTTTCTGAGTGTAGTTCTGAGCGTTCATAAATGAGGCTCCTTTCCCGCATCAAATGTGGATTGATGTGTTGATGAGATAGGAATAGTAGGAGGCTTCGACGTCATGCGCGTCGAGCTTCCCGGCAAGGTAGGCTTTCATCAGCCTGTCGAAGAGCTTGATGTACTCCGACAGCGCCGAGGCGAGCTCATCGGTCGTGCAGTCCTTATCGGGCGCTGCGATCGAGCGGACGAATTTGCCGTCATAGAGCGCGTAGTCGATGCTTGCGCCGGTGAGCGGCTTGAGGTGCGCGTCCTCGATCTGCTTCCAGAGGCGGAAGAAAGACGTCATCGCGGAGATGAGCGCTGCCGACTGTGTGCGGAATATCACCGACAGCTGGCCGATGGATTCGTCATGCCCGCGGTAGAGCTCCACCTCGTACTTCACCGTCGGGCGGTACTTGTACTCCAGCGAGCTTTTCAGCGACATGGAGTAGCTGTTCGGCGAGAAGAACGGCACCAGCTCGCGCGACGGAGTCATCAACGTCTCGATCGCAGAGAGCACATCGTTTATCCTGCGCTCAGGCGTCGTATAGTTCACGTATTCTGCAAGTATCTGGTTTATCAGCGCCGAGCGGTTCGTGCCCATTCTGTGCGCCATCATATCGACCTCGCGGACGACCTCGTCGTTGAGCATCAGACTGTATAGAGTTTTCTTCATAGGTCACCGTCCCTTTTCTCTGAGTAAGCGACTCGCATCATCACTTACTTTGTGATCATATCATACACCCACTCGCAAAATTTGTCAAGCAGCGTATATAAATGTTCACACAAAATATATAATTTATTTTTCGAACAGGAAAGATAACTACGGCTTGATTTTTCCCGGAATATCGGTTATAATTACACAGCACATGGACAGGTATCGAAGTGGTCATAACGGCCCTGACTCGAAATCAGGTAGTCCAGCAATGGGCTCGTGGGTTCGAATCCCACCCTGTCCGCCAAAAAATACAGGCACCCATCCGGGTGCCTGTATTTTTTGCCGTAAGTGGGATTCGAACCCGAGGGCTCTTAGAAACGTGCTGGGGGAAAAGCGCCATGTCGCTGCCGGAGGCAGATGAAAGCATGGCGCTTTTTCCGCAGCCGCAGCTTTTGCAAGGCTATGCGAACGCAGACTTGCAAAAGCTAAATGCGGCAAGGTGGAGAGCCGCGACCCGGCCTGCCGCAGCGCAGGTCAAATCCCACCCTGCTCGTTAAAAGACTCTGCGTCATAGAAGAAGCCGCCCGATTTCAAATCAGGCGGCTGAATTGTTTGTTATTCTCCCCACGGGAACCCGAAATCACTGCGTTTGATTTTGCACTGCGGCTGTCCATCCTTCCAAAATACGATGCCCTCGATATTGTGCTGCTCAAGGTAATCACGAATTCCATCGAAGTCTCTCGGCACATCCGACAAAATGCGAATACCGTGTTTCTCAATCACATCTTTTTCAAGTCCATATGGGTTTGCTCGGAAATGCGGGCCGATTGCTTCGTAAGTGCCTTCCTCCGTAGGACAGCCGGCATTGCGATAGGCTTCCATGAACCAGATATTGCTCTTGTCGCTCTCGTCCACGGGAATCCAATGCGGCC
>CAKTKV010000094.1 GCA_934572355.1 uncultured Oscillospiraceae bacterium | reverse complement strand
AACACATAGCCCCAGTTGTCGTTCCCAGCGCCGACGACGGACGCGCTGAATATCCCGGTCAGGAAGCCCGGCAGCGGCGCTTTCCAATCGGCCAGCGCCCAGCACAGCAGGTTCACCAGAATGATCTGAAGTATGCCGGCAATCCCGCTCACGAGCAGGAACTTTATAAACTGCCACAGGGTCTTGCGCTCATGCTTGGGCGCATTTTTATTTTCGTCCATACGCTCTTCCTCCTCTGCCGGAATAAAATCAGCGCTTGATAAGCTTTTCGAGCATCGCCGCGTCTATTTGGTTCACGGTCACAAATTTCCCGTCATAGAACACCGCCCAGTTGTTGAACACACAGGGCAACGCCTTTGCCTTTTCAAGCGAATCGACAAGAATAAACTCTGCCGGTATGCCGTTTGAATCGCAGTGCTCCCGCAGCTTTTCAATTCGCTGCGGAATATACGGGCACTGGAGATCATAATAAACCGTCAGCCCCTTGGCGTCAACGGTCATTTGCTTCGCCCCTGCCGCAAAGCGCGGGATGCTGCCGTCAAAGGACAGCGCCAAAAGCTCATAGCCGTTGTCCGTCGTGTCCACCGCCGTGAAGCCGAACTTCTTCGCAAAGCTCTGGTCGGACAGCCATGACTTCTGCTTCTGCGCGCCGAGCATGCACACGCCGGATTTTCCGTGCGCGCGGGCATCCTCGATGCAGTGCTCCATCAGCGCGCGTCCGTAGCCATGCCCCTTGGGGCCGCCTTGGATCCACAGGCAATAAATATAATAGAAGTTATCGCCGACGACCGGCACCCATGCCGTCTCCAATGGGGCATACTCGATAAACACGCAGCCCTTGACGTTCAGCTTGCGGAACACATGCCCCTCGCTGAGACGCTCCTTGAGCCATGCGCGCTTTGCCTCAATGCCTGGGTGTCCCTTCTTCGTGCGGATGATGCAGCACAGGTGCTCGTCCTCGATATTTTCCGGTGTAAGTTCGATAAACTCAGCGTCCATATCCGTCCGGTTCCTTTCACTGTTTATAATTGCATACTGGCGCTGACCTCATACAGTGACGGCAGCACAGCCAATGCCATGCGCCGCACCGTCTCTGATGGGGCCTTTATGTCCGGCACGCATATTACGTCTATCCCCGCAGCATGCGCCGCTTGGACTCCGGCCTCGCTGTCTTCAAGCACGAGGCAGTCCTCCGCGCGCTCCCCCGCTTTCTCGCGTGCCTTGAGGAACACATCAGGCGCGGGCTTGCCGTGCTCGACCTCGGGGCCGAAGACCATATCGTCAAAGTACCCGTCCACGCCGTTTGCGCGCAGCACGCCCACGGCGCGCTCGCGGACGCTGGAGGTAGCAAGGATGATGCGCACGCCGCGCGCTTTGAGCTTTTTCAGCAGCTCCTCGGCTCCGGGCTTGAGCGGTATGCCGCGGTCGAAATACACCTTCTCATTTGAAGTGTAAAACTCCGCGCCCTCCTCAAGCGTGATGGGCAGGTCGAAATCCTCTATAAAATGATTCACATTGTCAACAAGCGCCTTGCCGCTGTACCTTTCGGTGTACGCTCCCAGCGTCAGCTCGTGCCCGTATTTGCTCACAAGTTCGCCGTATATCTTAAAGCAGGTGGACTCGGTGTCGATAAGCAGCCCGTCAAGATCGAATATAACAGCTTTTTTCATATGTGCCTCACCATTCAAAAAACATCCTTCATAACGTGCCCGTTGAGATAATCCCGGAAGCGGTCATACTCCTCCGTGCTCAGCTCCCTCGGGCGGGACATGACGACAAGCTCGTGCCCCTTATTCCCCCGGTGATACGGCGGGTGTACATGCGGGTATGAGTTTTCAACAAAGCCGCTGCGCTCGTAAAAGCCGCGGCGTCGGACGGAAATATCGTCGACCGGCGGATCAATTTCAAGGATCAGCTTTTTGTTCTCCGCCGCCAGCAGTTCAAGCACCTTGCCGCCGTAAGCTTTGTTCCTCATTTCCGGCAGGATGCAGAGGTGCTCGGCATAAATGTAACCGTCCCATTCCCAGTAAAGCGCCTCGCCCACGAAGGTATCTCCGTCATAGACAAGCGCAAAATGGTACTCATCGTCGCCGAGTATCGCGGCCTGAGACTTTGCCTCGCGCTGCTCGTGCATCGGGAAGCTGTCTGCGTACAGCTCCACGGCCTTTTTGTACATCTCATGCTCCGTGTCCGTAATGCGTTCAATTCTCATTTTGCAAATCCCTCCATGGGTCATACTGTGCCCCATATAATACCACAGCCTGCTCCGCCGCGCCATTGGCAGTTATAAACAAAGCGCTTGACAAGCCGCATCGCTGATGATATAATTTCGGTAAACGATCGTTTACCGAAATTGCCATAAAAGAAATGAGGAATAACAATGAATAAAGATAACTGCATCATACGTCTCGAACGCCCCGAAGAATGGCACGCGGTCGAAAATCTCGTGCGCGAGGCGTTCTGGAACGTCTACCGCCCCGGCTGTCTGGAGCATTATGTCCTGCATAAGCTCCGCGACGATCCGGATTTTGTCCCTGAGCTGGACTTCGTGATGGAAAAGGACGGGCAGCTCATCGGCCAGAACATATTCATCCGCACTGTCATACACGCAGACGACGGCCGGGATATCCCCATTATGACGATGGGGCCGATAGGCATCGCGCCCGAGTATAAGCGTCAGGGCTACGGCAAGATGCTGCTGGACTATTCTCTTGAAAAGGCGGCAGAGCTCGGCGCGGGCGCGCTGTGCTTCGAGGGCAATATAGACTTCTACGGCAAGAGCGGCTTTGACTATGCCAGCCGCTTCGGCATCCGCTACCACGGTCTGCCCGAGGGCGAGGACGCTTCCTTCTTCCTCTGCCGCGAGCTGATCCCCGGCTATCTCGACAGCATCACCGGTGAATACGCCACACCGCAGGGCTACTTCGTGGACGAAGCGGAGGCCGAGGAGTTCGACAAACAGTTCCCGCAGAAGGAAAAGCTTCGTCTTCCGGGGCAGATATTTTGACGCGGTAAGCTTTTTACGCGATAAAGACGTTAGACACATCTCCCGCGGCTAAGGCCGCGTCCAGCCGCGGGAGCAGACTGTCAGCAAACATTGTTAGATACCCCCGGCTCCACTCGTCCGTGATGTGCAGCGCGCCGCATAGGTCGAGAACAGCGCCGCGGAGAAGCCGCCGCGCTGCTCCCGCGTTTTGTCTTGCAGCAGAGCCGCAATCTCTTCCCGCTCCGCGTCCCCGATGCGCAGACGCCGCGCGTCGCGCCCAAGAAGCGCAAGCCCCATCGCATTTGTTAGCGGCTGCTCGCAGAGGTTGAGATAGGCTTCCTCAATGTCACCATCGATGGCTGACAGAAGCTCCCGAACCTCATGGCTGTCAAAGCAGCGCAGGAACAGATTCTCCGTCAGCACATGCTTCAAGTACTGCTCGGTGAAGTTCAGCCCCTGTAAGCTCTCATCCGCGGCGATGAGCAAGGGATAGTCGATGCAGGGCGGCTTTTGATGCGCGAAGAAATACAGGTCATAGCGCTTGAAATAATCGCCGATGCCGCGGAGCGTGTCGGCATAGTAGCCGTTTCGAATATCCGGCGCGGTTTGGCAGACAGCGGCCCAGAGCCGCTTTGTTTTTTCAAGCCGGTCCTGAAGTATCGCCTGTCCCTGCCGTATGAGCGGCGGCAGCTCCTCGGTCAGGAGCCGCTTATACGGCATACCCGTCTCCTCCATCACAACGGCGAGGGTATAGCGCAGAGACGAGAGCAGCTCCTGCGCCGTCTCAACGGTGACGGAACTGCTCTCGCCCTTGGTGTATTTCCTCGTCTGCCATGCGAGCAGGTCGATAAGGCGCAAAGCTAAAGCCTGCGCATCCTCCCCGGAGAGGATCGTGCTTTGCATAAGTTCATTCAATATAAACCACCTGAGCTGTTCGTGTGTTTGTCCCCTGCGCAGCGCATGAGAGCTTCTAATGGCATCTCGGCCAGATACTCCGCCGAGCCTTGGGCGCGCCCGTTAAATACCCTCGCCATGAGTTCTATCAGTTCATCTTCCGTGAGCCTGTCCATGGCCTCATTCTTGAAGCGATAGAACGTCTCCTGAAGCTCTGAGAGCACGGCGGCATAGTCTTCCTGCATGATAAACGGAGAATCGCAGAGGGCGCGGATGAGCTTCGGGAGTATCCCGCCGCCGAACTCTATTCTGCCCGTGGCGCGCAGCGCCTCCGCGCGGCTTTCGACAAGCTCCGCGATCTCGTTTTCGCGCAGCGTCAGGCCGAAGCGTGCGCTGTAAGCGTTGCAGTCGTGCAGCTCCCGCTGGGCCGCAAGCGTCTGCTGATGCATGGGGATAAGGTACATTTCATCCATATCGCTATATCCGCGCTTCAAGTATGGAATCAATTATCTGCCGAAAGCCGTATCTTCCTCAGTCACACCATTCTGCGTGCATATAAACTTCCCCTTCGTCTCGTTAAGGGCAAGCAGAGAATCAAGGCTTGCAGAGAGCACATAGACCGTCAGCGTGGGGACAAGGTCTCGCCTCACCTCGCCGCTTCTCTGCCCGCGTATAATGAGCGCTTCAAGCGTTTCGTTTATCTCCGTCCCGAGGCGGAGTATATTTTTCACCGTGTCTGATGCTGCCGCCTGTCTGATCTCTTCAGTGCCGGAGCGCTTTAGGCTGTCAAGAGAATGGGGGTACTCCTTCCTGTAGCGCCTCATCGCGCCGCACACCGCGCGGCAGGCATCAGTGAAAACGGCGTTCTCGTTCACAGCGCTTTCGATATCAGCCTTCAATGACCTCAGCCCCTTTTCGATGATGTGGTGAAGGATATCCTCCTTGCTGTCATAATAGGCGTAGATCGTGCGCCGGCTGTATTCGGACGCTTTTGAAATATCATCTATCGTTGTCTGTGCGTAGCCATTTTCCGAAAAGAGCTTTTCCGCCGCCGTCATTATCCGCGCCCTGTGCAGCGCGGCAACGGCTTCTTTCCTGTTCGTCTCCATAGTATACTCCAGTTCTAAAAAGTATATCATGAGTACACTATATATTTTCACCGCTGTCAATAACGAGCCATCCCCGCCTGTACTAATTCCGGCGGGGATGGAATAATTATATCAAAACTCCTTCGCAGTGGTCGATCTCGTGCTGGATGATCTCCGCCGTCCAGCCGGTGAAGGTCTTGAGCCGGGTCTGGAGCTTTTCATTCTGCCACTGCACCTTTATGTTTTTGAAGCGCTTTGTTTTCCTCGTGCCGGTGAGGGACAGGCAGCCCTCCTCCGCTTCATACGCGCCGGACTTTTTGACGATCACAGGGTTGAGCATGACCGTGTACTCCCCCTCGTTGTCAAAGGCGATGATGCGCTTGTTGACGCCGATCATGTTCGCCGCCATGCCGACGCAGCCGTCCTTGTGGGCGATCAGCGTATCCAGCAGATCACGCGCCGTGCCGAGGTCGTCCGCCCCGGCGGACTCAGCCTTCTGCGCAAGGAAGGCTTCGTCCCTGCAAATTTCACGAATCATATTATTCTTATTCGCCGTCGTCGGTATAGGTGCAGACCTTGCCGACATTGAGGATCATGTTCGGGTCAAAGACCCGCTTGATCTGAGCCATGAGGCCGAAGGCGACCTCGCCGACGGATTCCTTGAGGTATTCCTTCTTCGCGTGGCCGATGGCATGCTCGCCGGAGACCTGACCTTCAAACTCGGTGCACTTGGCATAGCACTTATCCATGATGACCTTGACCTTGGGAATGAACTCCTCCCGCGTCATGGTGTTGGAGCAGCAGTAGATATGCAGGTTGCCGTCTCCAGCGTGGCCGAAGTTGCGGATCCTTATCCCCTGCTCCGCGCCGACTTCGCGGACATAGACGAGAAACTCCGCGATCCTGTCGACTGGGACAACGACGTCCATCTCGTCAAGAAGCTTGGTGTCCGCCTCTATCGCGGTCAGGAACGAGCTGCGCGCCGCCCATACTTCCTTCTTCAGCGACGGGGTATCGACAACGAGAACGTCCATCGCGCCGACCTGCTCCGCGACCTCGCCGAGCTTTTCCATCTTGAGGTAAAGTTCATCATCGCTGTTGCCGACGAGCGTGACAAGGATGCACGCGCCGACGGCCTTGCCGCCCACCTCGGTGGGGAAGATGGCGTTGCCGGTGAACGCGGCGGAGCTTTTGACGATGTCCGCGTCCATGAACT
>CAKTKV010000093.1 GCA_934572355.1 uncultured Oscillospiraceae bacterium | reverse complement strand
CATGCCGAGAGTCTCGGACTTGAGGTCTTCCTTATCGACGCAGGGGATGCACTTCTGGGTCTGGGAGGTGATGTGCAGATTCATCTTGCTGCACAGCCAGCCGTTCTGGTTCCACATATAGGAGGGGACATACTTGCCGCTCTCGACAAGCTCCTTCATCTCATCGGACGGAGTGTCATTATAGCAGCCGATGGTCTTGTTGAACTCATCGATCGTGAGGCCAGCGCCGTGACCCTCGGCAAGAGCGACGCCGTAGTCCTCAACGTTATACCAGCTGCTGCCTTCGATCTTTGTGATTTTGTGGGAGGAGCCGGCAAGGTTCGTGACCATGGTGCCCCAATAGAGGTCGCAGTAGCCGACACCGGTGAGTGTGCAGCCGCCTTCCTTGGCGAGCTTATCGAGCTTTGCGGTGAGAGCGGGGGAGGAGTTCCACGGATAGAGGGCTTCCTCGCAGGTGGTGATGGCGTTGACGCCGTGCTTTGCGCAGATGGTGAAGATATCCTCCAGCTCCGCGACGGTGCTGCGCGTGGCGATGATGCACACATCGGGCTTGAGCTCACCGATGCGCTTGTCCGCGTCGGCGGAGTTCTCGACCGTGACGCCGACGAAGGGATAACCGTTGCCTATAATCTCGGAGACATCCTTGCCGATGTGGGTCTTGTTGCGGCAGAAAGCGCCGACCAGCTCACCGCCGTGCTCAAGCACATAACGCATGAGATAGCGGCTCATCTTACCTGCACCGTACTGAACGACTTTGATTTTGCGATCCATATAATTGCCTCCTCAAATTGTTTGTAAAATTTGGTTAGTTTTTTAACAACCTTACGAGGCTTATTATACAGATTATTGTTACAATAATGTCAAGGAAAATTTTGCTGCGCAAATCAACCAAAAAAGCGCACGGGGATTTGTGCTTTATAGAACATGCGGCGGCGGTCAAAATCGAGCATCGGGAAGTCGACGACGACCTCACAGATGTAGTCCCCGGCGATCTCGCAGCCGCGTGTCTGCACATAGTCCAGCAGGCGGCGGACGTTTGCGGCTTCCATGCTGAATTCGTCCGAGCACAGGCAGAGGTACGACGCGGCGGGCAGCGTCTCCATCGCCTGAGAGCTGTCGTCCTCATCGACGAAAAGAAAGACCTCATTTGAAAACAGCGCGTCCGGGACAAGGTGCTCACGGCGGATTATAGTGCCGATGTTGGTGAAATACGACAGGGGCATATTGTTCGCGACGAGGTTGGTTTTCATCTGACGGAGCATGTATTCATAGCCGCTTTCGTCCTGATCGAAGTAGTTCACGTCGCAGCTATAGCGGAAAATGCGGCGCTCAGGAATATATTCGAGGAAAATTTCACCGTTTCGCGGCATTGCCTCATAGCGGCGGTAGTTATCGAGCGTACGAGAGATGGCGCTCTGCGAGCGGTGCAGCTGCCGGATGCGCTCCTCAATGCTGTCGGCCTGCTCGGTGAGCAGAGCGCGCAGCGCCGCGGGATCGTTGCTGTCGAGAAAGCTGCGTATCTGCCGCAGCGTCATTCCGTAGACCTTCATGTTCTGGATGAGGTCGAGCTTTGCAGACTGGATGATGTGATAATAACGGTAACCCGTGACAGGGTCGACACAGCGGGGGACGAGCAAACCTTCTTTGCCATATAACCTCAGCGTCTGTTCACTGACGTGATTAAGCTCGGCCATCTGCCCAATCGACAGCTTTTGCAGATCCATAAACTCTCCTCCAACTATAAGGTTTGCACCATTATATTGCGGCTCGGGAGGATATGTCAAGACGGAGAGAAATAAAAAACTGCTCCGTGTGAAACGGAGCAGTAGTGAAAGTCTATTATTCATTTGGCGGAGATTTGTTCCTCCTTCGGCTCGATTTCGCTGACAAGCATTGCGCCGATGACGAGCACACAGCCTATGGCGGAGACGGCGCTCATGTCCTCGCGGAGGAGGACGACGGACAGAAGGATCGCGGTTATGGGGTCTATGTAGCTGAGCACGGCGGCGGTCTGTGCGGGGATGCCGGCGATACCGCCGAAGTAGAGGGTGTATGCAAAGCCGGTGTGGATAATGCCCGCGACGAGGAGCAGCATGACCGGGGTGAACGTGAACTCGAGCGCGGCAAGGTTCTCGGTCAGCAGTACATAGGGCAGCATCACGATACTCGAAATGCCGAGCTGCATTATCGTCCGGTCCCCGGCGGAAATCTCCTTGAGCGTCTTGTTTAGCATGACGATTACCGCATAGGTCACGGCGGAGACAAGGCCGAGGATTATCCCCTTGAGGCCGTACAGCCCTGTTTCCAGAACGCCGGAGACGAGCACCATGCCCAAGAGCGCGACGGCGGCACAGCCGAGCTTGCGAGCGGTCAGCCGCTCTCCGAGGAGAGGGGAGGCCAGCATGAGAAAAACAGGGGACATATAATAGCACACAGTGGCTATGGCGACGGAGGTATAATTATACGCCTCGAAGAGCAGCAGCCAGTTGAAGCCGAGCAGCGCACCGGAGAGGAGAAGTGTTTTGAGATTGCGTTTCACGGCGGCGCGGTCTATCCATGTGCGTGTGACGACGCGGAAGCACAGCAGAAAGAGAAAGCCGATGGCGGCGCGGGCAAACGCGATGAAGCTGGAGGGATAGGGAATGTTCTTTCTGACGACGCCGATCGTGCCGTATATGAGAAGCGCGATTATAAGCTTGAGTTTATCGGAATTGTAAGATCTCATTGTCTCACCTGCGTATAAAGAAATTGCCGGGTTCGACGGATATTCCGTGAACCCGGCAATTATAAAGCAGTATGCATTATCTTGTCAAGTGAGCGTTATGCACCGGTCGGGCAGACATAGGCGTAGATCGCACCGCCGTGCTCGATGATGCCGGCGCTCAGGTCATAGAAATCTGCGCTGTCAGAGAAGCTCACGGTATCGGGACGCGAGATGGAAACTGGCGAACCGGAAAGCTCCGCTTCGATGCGGAAAAAGCTGCATCCGGCTTCGTCGGAAAGATAAGCCGGGAGTGCTTTGGTAAGCTGGGCGTACTCGGCACTGCCTTTGCTGATGCTCACGGCACGGAGCGTGTCAAAAGCGGACACTTCCTCCGCAGGATACTTGAAGCAGAGAGAGGTGCCGCCGCAGTCGATGAGCGTGCGGCGGGTGCCGTTCCAGCTGTCAATGACCTTTTCCATGTTCATGTACCCGAAGATATCCGCGTCCGTCGTCAGGCGCGGACGCTCGCGCACGGTACCGGCACTGTTGCCCTCGATATCTACAAAGCTGAATGCACCGGAACCGGATGCTGCGGCAGCATCGGTGACGATACCGATGTGCGAGGGCGTCAGGCCACCATCATATGAGACGAACACAAGGTCGCCGCGCCGGGGGACATAGCTCCTGCCGGACTCGAACACACCGGCTTGCCTGAGCTTTTCGACCATCGCGACGCAGCCGGATTCATACGGCACGGCGGCGCGGGGGATATCGGCATAGTTTGCGCAGAAAGAGACGAACATGACGCACCACTCCCCATATGGGAAGCCGTACCAGTCGCCGTAGCGGGTATAGGGCAGCATGGTCTTGCCGTCCTCGGCGGGGATGGAGTTTTCAGCGAGGGGAGTATAGCCGAGCTGCGAGAGCGCGACGGACACGAAATCGTCACGCCAGTTGCCGGACAGGGTATCGGGCAGCGTGGCCTCCCACTCTTCGGGAGTCTCGACATTATCCATGGAGACATAAAAGCAGCTCCTGCTGTGGCTGTGCTCAGGGAGCGTGCAGTGCAGCTGCTTTTCATAGCAGCTATCAACGTGCCTGTGGCCGTCCTCAATATCAGATTCCACAAGTTCGCAAATCAGGACGAGCTGGGTTTCATAGCAGCTCTCGTCATGCCCGTGCCCCTCGTCGGCGCACACAAGCGTTTCGTGCTGCTCATAGCAGCCCTCATTATGTACATGGCACTCGGTGGCTTCCTCAAGCTCACAGACGAGGACGGGCGCATAGCAGGAATCCGTGTGCTGGTGCTCCTCAAGGCCGCACTGATACTCACCCGTCAGCGCATAAGCTTCGGGCGAAAAGGGCAGCACAACAGCGGCCGCCAGAGCAGCGCACAGGATGCGATATGATGTTTTGAAAAAGGAGTTTTTCATAACATTACAAATAAAATACAATAAATTACAAAATGATGTATATAAATAAATCCAATATACAACATATAATGTACACCACGGATCAGATAAAGTCCAGTTTTTTTCATCGGCTTTTGGAATTTTTAAGAAATATGGGACGGAAGCCGGGGAAAAATCTGGAGGCTGGCGGGCGTAAGAGAGCTTGCGCAAATCCGCACTGTGCTGTATAATTATAAAGCGTTTTCGGATAGAGCCATTCCGCATGCAGAATAGGAGCTGATACAATGGATAAAACAGAGATGACAGAGCTGCTCAGGGAGGTAGCGGATGGGAGCGTATCGCCGGAGGAGGCGGCGCTCAAGCTGAAGATGCAGCCGTTTATGGAGATAGGCGAGTTTGCCAAGGTCGATTTTCACCGCGGGATACGCCAGGGCGTACCGGAGGTGATCTACGGCGAGGGCAAGACCAAGGAGCATATTCTGTCCATTGCGAAGGCAATGCTGGAAAACGGACAGAAGACCGCGCTCGTAACAAGGATGAACAAGGAAGCGGCAGACTATGTCGGAGCACAGCTGCCGCTGGAATATAACCCGATGTCGCGAACCGGAATAATAGGTGAGCGCCCGGAGCCGACCGGCAAGGGGCGGATAGTTGTCGCGACCGGCGGGACGAGCGATATCCCCGTTGCGGAGGAGGCCGCCGTGACGGCGGAGGTGCTCGGCAATGAGGTGCTGCGGCTCTATGATGTCGGGGTGTCGGGTATACACAGGCTGCTGTCGCACATGGAGGATATAATGTCCGCGCGTGTTATCGTCGCTGTGGCAGGCATGGAGGGGGCGCTGCCCTCGGTCATCGGCGGGCTTGCCGACTGCCCGGTCATCGCGGTGCCGACGAGCGTGGGCTACGGCGCATCCCTCGGCGGCATTGCGGCGCTGCTGAGCATGCTCAACTCCTGCGCGAGCGGCGTTTCGGTCGTGAATATAGACAACGGCTTCGGCGCGGGCTATATGGCCAGCATGATAAACCACCTTGATTAAATTACTGGAGAGATACACATGACCCTTGAGGAATTTTTTGAAGAGCACCCTAAGATCGCACTGGCATTCTCAGGCGGCGTGGATTCGTCCTATCTGCTGTACGCGGCGAGCCGCTGCGGTGCGGACGTCGCGGCGTACTATGTGAAGTCGCAGTTCCAGCCGGAGTTCGAGCTGCGCGACGCGATCGAGCTTACCTGCAAGCTCGGTGTGCGGATGAGACTTATAGAGCAGGACATCGTTTCCTGCGCGGAGGTCACGGCAAACCCGCCTGACCGCTGCTATTACTGCAAGAAGCACATAATGGGCGCGATACGCAAGCGCAGCCGCGCCGACGGCTACGCGCTTATAATCGACGGCACGAACGCCAGCGACGATATCTCCGACCGCCCCGGCTACAAGGCGCTCGGCGAGGAGGGGATACTCTCGCCGCTGAGGATATGCGGCCTGACAAAGGCGGAGATACGCCGCCTGTCGCACGAGGCGGGGCTGCCGACATGGGATAAGCCCGCATACGCCTGCCTCGCCACGCGCATAGCGAGCGGGGAGGAGATCACGGCGGAGAAGCTGCGCGCCGTCGAGCAGAGCGAGGACTATCTGTTTTCGCTGGGCTTTACGGATTTCCGCGTCCGTGTGCGCGGAAACGGTGCTCTGCTGCAATTCACAGCCGAACAGACGGAGCGCGCACACGAACGCTTCCCGGAGATAGAGAAGAAACTGGCGGAGTATTTTGACTCCGTGACGATAGACCCGAAGGTCAGGGAGAAGAGCTTATGAAAGCGCTGTATTTTGACTGCTCGATGGGCGCGGCGGGGGATATGCTCACCGCGGCACTGCTGGAGCTGTACCCCGAGAAAGAGAAGTTCCTTGCGGAGATGAACAGGGTGTTTGACGGCAAAGCGGTCGTAAGCGCCGCGGCCGACACCAAGTGCGGCGTGATCGGCACACACATCACCGTGACGATAGACGGCGACGAGGAGAGTGAGGGAGCGCAGTACCACGATCACCACAGGCACACGGACATTGGGGAGATCATGCGCTTTATCGAGTCTGTGCCGCTCCCGGAAAAGGTGCGGCACGACGCGGCAGAGGTCTATAAGATAATCGCCGGGGCGGAGAGCAGCGTACACGG
>CAKTKV010000092.1 GCA_934572355.1 uncultured Oscillospiraceae bacterium | reverse complement strand
TGTCCGACGAAAACTCCGCCAGTATAGAATCAAGGTCAAAGCCGTAATCGGTATTATCACTCATGGGAAATATCCTCTCGCTTCATTCATGCCGCGCCGCCCATCAGGGCGCTGAGCAGGGCGCTGTCCGCGTTTATGAGCCAGCGGCCGTCTACATAGTCGAGCGTGACCGTCAGCTCCGTGACCGCACGGTAGCTGTCTGCGTTCTTCAGCACGTTGGTCATCGCGGTTTTATACGCCTCGTCGGTAACGGCAGGGAGATAGTTGTCATCCGCGTCATATACATCCTTGCGCGGGCGGGAGCGGACGAGCTTTTCCAGCACCTTCTCCGTCTCGGCGGAGGCGTCCTCCTCCATTGCGGGGAGGTTCAGATACGTGAAGCTCACTCTCTGCCGGGCGCTGAGCTTATCGGCCTCGGCCTGCTCTAAAAGCTCATAAGCATAGCTCTCCCGGAGTGCCGCGTACACAAGCTCGCCGGTCTCCGTCGAGGGGGAGTTTTCAAGGCCGAGGCTGCTGTAATTTTCAAGGCAGTCGTAGGCGGCGGCATAGTCCCCGGCGCATACGGCGTCGAAGAACTGCTGCACAGTCGCCTGTGGGTCGCCGTCAGCCTTGGCGTAGATGGTGCCGTTCTCGCTGCCGTAGGCGCAGAGCACCGCGGCAAAGCCCGCCAGCACCAGCGCCAGCACCGCGAGCGCAGGCTTGATGCGCCCTTCGTTATCACGCAGGACGAAGGATGCGGCAGCTGAGACGGCGACGATGATTATTATAATAGAAACAATAACAGAGAAGCTCAAGCGCGTGTCTCCTTTGCAGACTATATCTATGGTATCATTTTACCACTATATTCATCAAGTTCAAGTACAAAAATCTGACCGGCCTTATCAGGCCGGTCAGAAATAGGCAGATAATCACATTTCCAGTATGCCTTCTAGCTCCTCGAAGGGCACGAAACAGTCCGCGTTCACAAGCTCGCGCAGCTTTTCCGTGGACGCGTACATCGCCCCGCAGGTCTCGCCCTCCTGAAACACGATATCGTTAAGGTCGAAGTCCTGCTCGAAAAGCCAGACGTCGCAGATATAATGCTCGCGGCTATAGCGCCTGAGGCACTTGCCCTTTGCCGGGTCGAGCGTCAGGCCGGTCTCCTCCTTGACCTCGCGCAGCACAGCCATGAGGCTGTCCTCGCCCGCGAGGGCGGAGCCGCCGGTGCTCTCCCATCTGCCGCCGTAGCTCTTCTCCGGGCATCGCCGGGTGAGCAGATACTCCCCGCGGCTGTTTCTCATCCAGCAGTGCATTACAAGATGAAACTCCCCATCGCCGAGCGGCTCGCCGCGCCGGTGCGTTTTGCCGGTTTTCTGCCACTGCGCGTCATACACGTCCCAGACCTCGTCTGAATTGCAGCCGCGGTTGAGCCAGTGGTTCACCCACACGGTCGATTTTTGCAGCGCCTCAACGGTTTTCGTCTCCAGCAGCACGCGGCAGCCCTGCTCTCCGGCAAGGTTCAGGAAGCGCTCCTTGTCTATTTCCCCGTCGCCGAGCGCGAGGTGGACGTTCTTCCCAAGCGCGTCGTGCAGGTGCATATGATGGAGCCTTTCCCGGCGCGCGAGGATAAAGGCCTGATCGACGCCGCGGTTAAGATAATCGTGCCCGACGTCGAGCGTCAGGCCGAAGGCCGGGCTTTCAAGCAGCGTGTCAGCCGCGGCAGCAAGGAAAGGCAGGGCAAAGCAGTCGCCACCGTCGGTGTTCTCGACGCAGACCATCACGCCGCTGTCTCCTATCGCCTCGGTGACTTTGTCGCGGAACTCGCGCATTTTGCCGAGGTAGAAGTCCTGATTCTCGGCATAGATATATGTGCGTCGCTCCGGGAGCGTCACGTACACACCGCGCTGAAGGTGCATGTTCAGCACCGGGATCCCGGCTCTCTTCGCAAGCTCTACGGTCTTGAGCATTGTATTGAGATACGCCTGAGCAACACCGGCGTTGACGCAGGCCGGGTCCAAGCTCTCGTCGATATGCACGGTGAAGTATATCCCGTATTTCTCCTTCAGCTCAAGCAGCCTGTCAGCATCCAAGCACTCCGGCTGGTACTGCGGAAAGCTCATATTTATTTCCATAAACCTCAGGCCGAGCCTGCGGCAGAGCGCGGCGCTTCGCTCAAGGTCAGGTATTTCAATAAGGGTAGGCATGCCGAAATCCGTCATCGCCGTCTCCTCCTGTCCATAATCTGTTAATAAAAAATCTAATATAGATTAACAGATATACAGAGCTTTGTCAACATTTCCGAAAACGCCTCGGGACATTTCGGCGCGTTTTGTTGCGATTGCTGATTGACAAAAAAATTGCCGCGGATATAATAGGTAGCACACTACTTATTATTTTTGTAGGGGGTGCTATACGTTGAAAGAAGCGCCGCCGCGGGGAGTCCGGTTCTCGATACTCCACCGGGCGATGAAGAAACAGATAGACGATTATATGAGCAGTGAGGGGCTGACCGGCGTCCAGCTTTTTGTGCTGTGCGAGCTGCGCAAGCTGGAAAAAAGCGAGACGCGGGAGATAAACCAGCGTGACCTTGAGAACGTCAGCCATGTCTCACACCCGACCATGACCGAGATACTCAAGCGCCTTGAGAAAAAGGGCTATATCAGCTGCTGCCGCAGCGAGCAGGACCGGCGCTATAAATGCGTCCGCTCCGACGAAAAGGCGCAGGGGCTGAGCCAGCGCATGGCAGAGGCCGACGAGATAGCCTTTGAAAGTCTCTGTGAGGGGCTGAGCGAGGAAGAGCGCGCGCAGCTCATTTCCATCACCGATGTAATGGTAAACAATGCACTCAAATATATAGGGAAAGGATGCGAATGCGAAAGTGATAAAGAAGCTTGCGCAGAGTCTGCGGGAATATAAAAAGCCCACGATTCTGACGCTGATATTTATAACGGGCGAGGTATTTTTTGAAGTGCTGATCCCGTTTTTCACGGCCGATCTCGTGAACGCGATAAAGGCCTTTTCCGCAGCCGGGCAGGAGGCTGCCGGACTGCACGATGTTGTGAAGCAGGGTCTGCTGCTCGTGGCGATGGCGCTGGCCTCGCTCGGCTGCGGCTCCGTCGCCGCGGTCACCTGCGCGAAGGCCTCCTCCGGCTACGCGAAGAACCTGCGGCACGACATGTTCACGCGCATACAGAGCTTCTCATTTGAGAATATAGACCGCTTTTCCTCGGCCTCGCTCGTGACGCGTATGACCACGGATATAAGCAACGTGCAGATGACCTTCATGATGCTCATCCGCATGGCGGTGCGCTCGCCGCTGATGTTCCTGTTCGCGGTCATCATGGCGTTTATCATGGGCGGCAAGCTTGCGCTGACCTTCGTGATAGTCATCCCCGTGCTGGTGTTCGGCCTTTTCCTTATCGCGAAGAAGGCCATGCCCGCGTTCCGCGCTGTGTTCAAGAAGTATGACCGGCTCAACGAGTCCATTGAAGAGAACGTGCGCGCGATGCGCGTGGTCAAGGGCTTTGCCCGTGAGGACTATGAGAAGGATAAGTTCGGCTACGCCTCCCGCGATATCTGCAAAGACTTCACGTACGCCGAACGCGTCGTCGCGCTCAATAACCCGCTCATGCAGCTGTGCATATACTTCAACATGATCTTCATCCTGACCGTCGGCTCGCAGCTCATTATCACGAGCGGCGGTACGCTCATAGACGTCGGCCAGATATCCGCCATGCTGACTTACGGCTTCCAGATACTCATGTCGCTCATGATGCTCTCGTTCGTCTATGTCATGCTGACGATGTCCGCAGAGTCCGCGCGCCGTATCTGCGAGGTGCTGGATGAGACTCCGTCCCTATCCTCTCCGGAGGACGCGGTCACGGAGATAAAGGACGGCTCCGTTGATTTTGAGAACGTCTCCTTCAAATACTCCGCCAAGGCGCAGAAGTTTGCCCTCGCCGGGATAAACCTGCATATCGACGCCGGCATGACCGTCGGCATCCTCGGCGGCACGGGTTCGAGCAAATCGACACTGGTGCAGCTCATCCCGCGCCTGTATGACACGACCGAGGGCTCCGTCCGCGTCGGCGGCAGGGACGTGCGCGAGTACGACCTTGAAGCGCTTCGCTCGTCCGTGGCGGTCGTGCTGCAAAAGAACCTGCTCTTCTCCGGGACGATAAAGGAGAACCTGCGCTGGGGCAACCCCGACGCGACCGACGAAGAGATCATCGAGGCCTGCAAGCTTGCGCAGGCGGACGAATTTGTCCGCTCCTTCCCGGACGGCTACGATTCCCACATCGAACAGGGCGGCACGAACGTCTCCGGCGGGCAGAAGCAGCGTCTCTGCATCGCGCGGGCACTGCTCAAGAAGCCGAAGATACTCATCCTTGACGACTCCACCAGCGCCGTCGATACCCGCACCGACGCGATGATACGCGCGGGCTTCCGCGAATATATACCGGAAACGACGAAGATCATCATTGCCCAGCGCATCGCCTCCGTGCAGGACGCGGATATGATAATCGTCATGGACAATGGGCGCATTGCCGACATGGGCACCCATGATGAGCTTATGGCGCGCAGCCCGATATACCGCGAGACTTATGAACAGCAGACGAGCGGAGGTGAGGACGATGAGTAATATGCGCAAAGGCAGACCCCAGGGAGGCGCGATGGGCGCAGCCGACCCCAAGGCTCTCGGCAGAGCGGTAAAGAAGCTGTTCGAGTATTACCCCGTGATGGCGCCGCTTACAATGTTCTGCATACTGTTTTCATCGGTCGTGTCCTCGATCCCGTCGCTGTTCGTGCAGAATGTGCTTTCTGTAATTGAAAAGTGGTACCTCAGCGGTGACTGGGCATCCGCCAAGGCGGAGATCATCCCGTACATCACGCTGCTTGCGGCGCTGTATGTGCTCTCGCTGATATCCATGACGGCCTATACCCAGCTCATGGCATACATGACCCAGGGCTACCTTGACAAGCTCCGCCGCGAGATGTTCGACGACATGCAGGATCTGCCCATCAGCTATTTCGACACCCATCAGCACGGCGATATCATGAGCCACTACACAAACGACATCGACACCCTGCGCATGCTTATCAGCCAGTCGCTGCCGACGCTTATACAGTCCGGCGCGATAGTGCTGGTCGTGTTCGCGATCATGCTGTACTTCAGCGTATGGCTGACGCTTGTGCTGCTTGCAGGCGTAGTGCTTATGTTCTTCGTTGCCAAGCGCTTCGGCGGCGGCTCAGCGCGCTTCTTCGTGAAACAGCAGCGCTCCGTTGCCGATACCGAAGGCTTTGTGCAGGAGATGATGAACGGCCAGAAGGTCATCAAGGTGTTCTGCCACGAGGCGCAGAGCATTGAGGACTTTGACCGCATAAACGACAAGCTCTGTGACGACAGCTTCAAGGCGCACACCTACGCCGGCATCCTCGGTCCGATCATCGGCAACATAGGCAATATCCTCTATGTCGTGCTTGCGCTGGTCGGCGGCGTACTGCTGCTGACAGGTGCGCCGAACCTCAGCATTTCCGGTAAGGTCTTCAGCATCAGCATTCTTGTCCCGTTCCTCAATATGGCAAAGCAGTTCACCGGCAACGTCAGCACACTCTCCCAGCAGATAAACTCCATCGTCATGGCAGGGGCTGGCGCGGGGCGCGTCTTCGCCCTGATGGATCAGAAGCCCGAGACGGACGATGGCTATGTCACTCTCGTGAACGTCACCGAAAACCCGGACGGCAGCCTGACAGAGACGACAGAGCGCACCGGCAAATGGGCGTGGAAGCACCCGCACGGCGACGGCAGCCTGACCTATACTCCGCTGCGCGGCGATGTGCGCCTGACCAATGTCGACTTTTCATACGTCGAGGGTAAGGACGTGCTACATGACGTCAGCGTCTACGCGGAGCCGGGACAGAAGGTCGCCTTTGTAGGCGCGACCGGCGCGGGCAAGACCACGATAACGAACCTCATCAACCGCTTCTATGACATTGCCGACGGCAAGATACGCTATGACGGCATAAACGTCAACAAGATAAAGAAAGCCGACCTGCGCCGCTCCCTCGGCCTTGTCCTTCAGGACACGAACCTCTTCACCGGCACCGTTATGGACAACATCCGCTATGGCCGTCTCGACGCGACTGACGACGAGTGCCGCAAGGCCGCAGTCCTCGCCGGTGCGGATGACTTCATCAGCCGTCTGCCCAACGGCTATGACACCATGCTCACCAACAACGGTGCGAACCTCTCTCAGGGGCAACGCCAGCTGATCGCCATCGCGCGTGCCGCGGTCGCCGATCCCCCGGTCATGATCCTCGACGAAGCCACAAGCTCCATCGATACCCGTACCGAGGCCATCGTCCAGCGCGGCATGGATAAGCTCATGGAGGGCAGAACGGTGTTCGTCATTGCCCACCGTCTCTC
>CAKTKV010000091.1 GCA_934572355.1 uncultured Oscillospiraceae bacterium | reverse complement strand
ACGGTCTTGCTGACCTCGGTGACAAAGAGCCTGTCCTTGCCCGGCTCGCGCTCGGCCTTGAAGCCGACCCACGGATAGCGCCGGTTCGACGCGGGCAGCTCTTCGACGGTGATCTTGTCGAGGAGCTTACGTCTCGACGTGGCCTGACGGGACTTGGACTTGTTCGCGGAGAAGCGCGCGATGAAGGTTTGCAGCTCTTGTATCTTCTGCTCAGCCTTCTTGTTCTGGTCGCGGATGAGCTTCTGGATGAGCTGGCTGGATTCGTACCAGAAGTCGTAGTTGCCGACGTACATTTTGATCTTGCCGTAGTCGATATCCACGATGTGGGTACAGACGTTGTTGAGGAAGTACCGGTCATGGCTCACGACGAGCACAGTACCCTCATAGTCCATGAGGAAATCTTCGAGCCAGACGACGCTCGCAAGGTCGAGGTTGTTGGTAGGCTCGTCGAGCAGGATAACGTCCGGGTGGCCGAAGAGCGCCTGTGCGAGAAGTACCTTGACCTTGAGGCGCGGGTCTATCTCGCGCATGAGGCTCTGGTGCAGCGCGGTGTCGACACCCAGCCCCTGAAGGATGCGCCCGGCATCGCTCTCGGCTTCCCAGCCGCCGAGTTCGGCGAACTCCTCCTCAAGCTCCGCGGCGCGGATGCCGTCCTCGTCGGAGAAATCCGGCTTATCGTATATCGCGTCCTTCTCCTTGCCGCAATCATAGAGCCGCTGATTGCCCATAATGACGGTGTCGAGCACAGGGTAATCGTCATACAGGCTCTGGTTCTGCTTGAGCACTGACATACGCTGCTTCGCGTCAAGCGTGACGCTGCCGCTCGTCGGCTCCAGCTCGCCGGAGAGGATTTTTATAAAGGTAGACTTGCCTGCACCGTTTGCGCCGATGATGCCGTAGCAGTTGCCGGGGGTGAATTGCAGGTCTACGCGTGAAAACAGCACGGACGAGCCGAACTGCATGGAAAGGTCGTTTACAGAAAGCATATAAAAACTCCGTTCAAATTGGTGCTCCCAGTATAAACGCTCCCGGCGGGGCTGTCAATGCCGCGCGGCGTTTATTGACTTTTGAACCGATTTGTTGTAACCTTATATGGTTAACAGTACAATTTCGGGAGCTTCCCTATGACCAATACCTTGAATGAAAAGCAGGAGAGAGCGTTCTCCATCGCGATAATAATCGTTTTGCTGGCATATTTCGCAGTGTTCGCGGTCGTGAACTTCGCGGGCTTCGCGCGCTTCTGCGATGCCGATATGTATGAGGACACGCTTATTGCCCGCCTGATGTGGGAGCAGAAAACGCTGTTCCCGGAAAACTATATCTTCGGCAACCAGTATTATGTTATCGCGACGCCTGTGTTCGCGGCGTTCTTCTATGGGCTTACCGGCAGCATGAATACCGCAATGGCGCTCGCGACGACGCTGATGTCGCTGCTGATACTGCTCTCGCTCGGATGGATGATAAAGCCGTACATAAAGAGCCGCTCCACGCGGCTCGCGGTGCTGCTCGCACTCGCGGCCGCGGTATATATGCCGCATGCCGTCAGGGTGGACGAGGGGCAGCTGTTCTTTGTTATGGCGAGCTACTACGCGTGCTATCTAATAACGTTCTTTTTCTTGGCGGGCGACTATGTACGCGCATGGACAGACGCTTCGCTGCGCCCGGCGGCACTGGCGGTTTCGCTGGTGCTGGCCTTCTGCACGGGGATGCAGAGTCTGCGGCAGACCTGCGTGAGTATCCTGCCAATACTGGCAGTCGAGTTCGTTTCCGCGCTGCGCCGTCTTATCGCGCGTGAAAAGCTATGGCCCGCAGGTAAGCGCATGCCGCTCTGCCGCGCGCTCGGCTCTGCCGCGGCCAATATCGGCGGCGTGCTGCTGATGAAGCTGCTGGATATACCGAATATGTCCATATACTCCGACACATCCGTTCTGGACGGAGCAGGGCTCAATGGGAAGCTCTGGCGCTTTCTTGCGGCGTCGCGTACTGTGAGCGGGCTTGAATGCGTCCAAAATAACGGTGGATTTTTTGTGCTGATGTTTGTGTTTTTTACGGCGCTGCTGGCAGCTGCGGCGGTGATCCTGATACGCCGCGCCAAGACTGCGCCCGAGGGCATCGGGGCATATTGGTGGATTTCGGCCGTGAGCCTGCTCGCGGTGATCGCGGCTTCGTTCTGTACAACGGTGAAGCTGCGGGCGATATATCTGTTTATCTATTATCCGCTGCTGGCGCTCTCAGCGGCAATAGTTCTTGAGCGTGCCGCACCGAAGCTGCGCTGCGCTCTGCTCATCGCGCTGCTGGTGCTCTCTGCCGGAAATATACATTTCAGCTACGAGGACGATCTGCGCGGTGCTTTGAGCGAGGAAAAGCTGCTTCCGGAGCAGATATGCGACTACGCCGTTGATAACGGCTATGAGCTGCTGTACGGCAACATTTCCTATCTCACTCCCAGCGCCGCGGCCTATTCCGACGGAAAGCTCATCGCGGGCTGCTGGGAGAACGACACGATCTTCCACGCGATACCTTATCTCAACACAAGAGATATCTATCGCAGGACGGACTATTCGCGTGCTCTCTTTGTCTTCTATAAAGACGAAGTCGACGCGGCATATACCGAAGCCGCAGGAGGCGGCGCGGTGCTCACCGAAATGACGAGGATCGGGGATTATACACTGTGCACTTCGTCTCAGCAGCTTATGTATCCGACGACCGATATAATAGAGTTCTATGTGAGCTATGGAGAGGTGCCGCCGCGATGATACAAAATCAAGGCCGCCCGGGAAGAGACCGGGCGGCCTTGGTTTGAAAATACATTGTTCCTGTCAGATACCCAGCAGCGTATACGCTGCCGCAATGAGCATGCCTACGACGAGCAGTGCCGACGGATTATAAGCAACATCTTTCATTGTATACCCTCCTGTGATATTTTGTGATCTATCTTTTATTTTTTGCTTTATGGCTATAAGACGGCGGGCAGTGCATTTTGTTCCCGGGATTTGAAAAATTTTCCGGGAGCCATGGAGATAAAATATGACAAAGACGAAGACGAAGAAAATACTGCTTATATGCGCGCTCACGCTTTTGGCGGCGGTGCTGCTCTTTTTCGGGTACAAAAAGGCCGTGGAGCTTTATAACACCAAGAACGCCGAAGAGCTGTTTGCTGCCGGGGATTACGCCGGGGCGCGCGAATGGTACGAAAAGAACGGCAGCACCGAGGACATGGCGCGCTGCGATCATGAGATAAACCTCGAGGCATACGAAGCAGCGGAGGAGAAGCTCGCAGGCGGAGAATACGACGAGGCACGGCTGGACTTTGAGGAGCTGGGGAACTTTAAGGATGCGGCGGACAGAGCGCTGGAGTGCAGCTTCCTCAAGGCGCGCGCCCTAACGGACGCGGGAAGCTATAGTGACGCACTCGACGCGATTGCCACTCTCCCGAATAACTACGCGGGGGCGAAGGAGCTTGGCGGCGAGGCGCGGGAGGGACTGTATCAGCAGGCTCTCGCGGCGACTTATGAATGCCGTATGGACGAGGCGATAGTGCTCTGGAACAGCCTCGGCAGCTATAAAGACAGCGACGCGCTCCTCAAGCGCTGTATGAGCCGCATAGTCAGCATGGCGGCGGGCACGGACGAGCGCGTAAACTACGCACCCTACGCCGGGAAGGAGGCCGGAGGCGGCATACTGTACTGGCACCGGCTGGGGCTCATATACGTACCGAAGGAGTGCAACGCCGAAACGCGCTGCATGATCTTCTATCCGGGCGGCTATGACAGCTCACTGGCAAACGCCTATTATCAGGACTACATTTATGCCGGCACATCCCCGAACGCGATAATCCTCTACATGTATACAAACGGCTTCTACGACATGGAAAACCGCATTGAGGACGCGTACCGCGCGCTTGAGGAGGCGGCGCTGGAGAATAACGTCTTCCTGCATGACATGGTCGTCTGCGGGGCGAGCAACGGCGCCTATACCGCCGTGAACACCGCGGCATATCTCTATGAGCATTACGGCATCGCTGTGCGCTACGTGCTCACCTTTGACGCGGGAGCGCACTGGGCGCACACCGACAAGGTGCTGACTCCTGAGCAGTGCGACCTGACCGCCAAAGCGGGGACGGAGTTCCTGCTGTTTGAGGGCGCGGGCATCGGCATGAACAAGAGCGCTATACACACGATGGTGCGCCACGGCTGTGACGTCACGATAGTGCTGTGCCAGAACGACGGGCACTACGGCATCATCTATGACGCGATATACAAGGGCATGCTCGACTGGGTGCTTGGAAACGGCGAGCAGCCTGACGATACGAACTATACCTACATCCCGCTTGATATCACCTCGACCTATCCGGAGTGAGGGGATCGGGGAGCTATAAGGTACGGATATAATAAGCCCGCCCGCGCTGGCATTTATGCTGACGCGGGCGGGCTGGCGATTATTCAAATTCTATCGTTGCGGGGGGTTTGGAGGTCACGTCGTAGAGCACGCGGTTGATACCGGCGACCTCGTTTACGATGCGCACGGAGACGCGGTCGAGCACGTCATAGGGCAGGCGTACCCAATCGGCGGTCATAAAGTCGGAGGTGCTGACAGCGCGCAGGGCGATCGCGTAATCATAAGTGCGGCCGTCGCCCATGACGCCGACGGAGCGCATATTCGTCAGCGCTGCGAAGTACTGGCTCAGCTCACGCTCAAGACCGGCCTTGGCGATCTCTTCGCGGAAGATGAAGTCGGCCTCGCGCAGCATGTCGAGCTTCTCCTTGGTCAGAGCGCCGATGACGCGGATGCCGAGACCGGGGCCGGGGAAAGGCTGGCGCATGACCAGATACTCCGGCAGGCCGAGCTCACGCCCGAGCTGGCGTACCTCGTCCTTGAAGAGCATGCGCAGCGGCTCGATGATCTCCTTGAAATCGACATAGTCGGGCAGACCGCCGACGTTGTGGTGGCTCTTGATGACCGCGGCGTTGCCGAGACCCGATTCGATCACATCGGGATAGATCGTGCCCTGCGCGAGGAAATCGACCGCGCCGATCTTCTTCGACTCTTCCTCGAACACGCGGATGAACTCCTCGCCGATGATCTTGCGCTTGCGCTCGGGGTCGGAAATGCCCGCGAGCTTGGCAAGGAAGCGGCCCTCGGCGTTCACGCGGACAAAGTTGATGTCCCACTTTTTGAATGCGGCTTCGACCTCGTCGCCCTCGTTGAGGCGCATGAGACCGTGATCGACAAAGACGCAGGTGAGCTGCGGGCCGACGGCCTCCGCCAGCAGCGCCGCCACGACGGACGAATCCACGCCGCCGGAGAGCGCCAGCAGCACGCGGCCGGCACCGACCTTTTCGCGCACGGCGGCGATGGCGGTATTTTTATAGTCGCCCATCGTCCAGTCGCCCTTCGCGCCGCAGACCTCGTAGAGGAAGTTGCGGATCATGGCCTTGCCGTACTCGGTGTGGTTGACCTCGGGATGGTACTGCACGCCGTAGAAGCCGCGCTTCTCGTCGCAGATGGCGACGTTGGGGCAGGCGTCGGAATGCGCGACGAGAGAGAAGCCCTCGGGCACCTTTTCCATATAGTCGCCGTGGCTCATCCAGGTGACGCTCTTTTCGGGAAGACCCTTGAAGAGCTTGCAGTTTGTGTCGAAGAACGTGTCGGTCTTGCCGTATTCGCGCGCGGTGGCGTCGTTCGCGGCCACGACCTTGCCGCCGAGATGGTGCGCGATGAGCTGGCAGCCGTAGCAGATGCCGAGCACCGGCACGCCTGCGTCGAAGAGCGCGGGATCGACGTGGGGCGCGTCCTCAAGGTAGACGCTGTTCGGCCCGCCGGTGAAGATGAAGCCGATGGGCTTCATCGCGAGCAGGTCCGCAAGCGGGGTCGTGTAGGGCTTGACCTCGCAGTAAACGCCGCATTCACGCACGCGGCGGGCGATCAGCTGGTTATACTGACCGCCGAAATCCAGTACGATGATGGTTTGATGATTCATGTTTCAGTTCTCCTGCCGTATCCGGTAATATGGTAAGAGCATCATATCATAGCTTTTGACATTTTACCAGCGGTATTGCAAAAATAAAAAGGGCGCGCGGTCATAAGACCGCGCGCTCGAGCGCTGCTGCGACAAAGCCGCGGAACAGGGGGTGCGGCTTATTCGGGCGGCTCTTGAATTCGGGATGGAACTGCGCGCCGACGAACCAGGGGTGGCTCATGGATTCCACGATCTCCACGAGCGTGCCGTCCGGAGAAAGACCGGCAAGGCGCATGCCCGCGTCCGTGAAGTCGCAGCGGAAGTCGTTGTTGAACTCGTAGCGGTGGCGGTGGCGCTCCCAGACCTCCGGCGCATCGTAAAGCGCGCGGGAGAGCGAGCCCTCCTCGAGCATGCAGGGATACTTGCCCAGACGCATCGTGCCGCCCTTGGCCGTCACGCCGACCTGCTCTGGCA
>CAKTKV010000090.1 GCA_934572355.1 uncultured Oscillospiraceae bacterium | reverse complement strand
GTTGATGGAGGTCTCCATAAGCGGGCTTGCGACTGCCATGCGCGCGGCCTCCTCAGCCTTGCCCTTGCCTGCGGCGTGGCCGACGCCCATGTGGGCAAAGCCGGCATTCTTCATGATGCAGGTAACATCGGCAAAGTCGAGGTTAATGAAGCCGGTGTTCTTTATGAGGTTCGAGATGCTGGTGACGGCCTGAAGCAGAACATCGTCCGCGATCTCGAAAGCGTTTGCGAGCGTGACCTTCTGGTCGGTCGCGAACTTCAGCCTGTCATTGGGGATAATAAGCAGAGAGTCGACGCAGCCGAGCAGTTCTTTGATACCGGCATTCGCCTGATCCATGCGGCGCTTACCCTCGAACTTGAAGGGCTTTGTGACAACGCCGACCGTGAGCAGACCTGCGTCGCGCGCGATCTCGGCGACGATGGGCGCCGCGCCCGTGCCGGTGCCGCCGCCCATACCGGCGGTGATAAACGCCATGTCAGCGTCCTCAATAGCCTTGGCAATGTTGTTGCGGCTCTCCTCTGCGGAGCGCTTGCCGACCTCAGGATCGGAGCCAGCGCCCTGACCGCGGGTCATCTTTTCGCCTATCTGAAGCTTCTGGTCGGCATTGGAGACCGCCAGAGCCTGCTTGTCCGTATTGATGGCAATGAACTCAACTCCCTGAGTCCCCGCCTTGACCATTCTGTTAACAACGTTGTTGCCGGCGCCGCCAACACCAATGACCTTTATATTGACCACGTTTTCGGGCCCTTCGGCTTTGAAATCCATACGTATGCCTCCCAATGTATTTACGTCGCATAAAATGCTAAGTATCGATATAGTTTCATCGTCGGTATTTTATTACATTTTTCTGCAACAGTCAATAGGTTTTTTCATTTTATAGAAAACTTTTGTAATTTTTTTGTAACTCGTTTTCAGTTCGGGCTGAAATGCGCCGTTGTACCGTCGCTGACGTCAATGATTCCGATGTCCCCCTCAAGCAGCTGGGACATGACGGACACGACCATTCCGAACTTGTGCTCGATTCCGCTGCTATTGCCGAGGATCACGGTGTACTTATCACCGTAGGTGAAGCTGACTCGCTGCTGGTCACTAAAATCCACGCGCCCGACCTGCGTGTACAGGCCGCGCTGCTCAAGCTGATACAGCACCTCGGCTATGAAATCGACGACTGCGGTGTCCCCATTGTCTGTCTGGAGCGGTTCGCCTATGAGCAGCGTTCCCGGGGAGATACCGACTATCGGGATAAGCCCGGACAGCTCGTCCTCCGTCGCCTTGCCAAGCACCTTGCAGCTGTGGTCGATCGTCCAGTCCTCGTCGCCGAGGACGATATAGGCCAGCGCCTGGCTTTCCTTCACGGTTATCGTGACCTTGTTCGGCAGCTTTCTCTCGACTGAAACCTCCTCGACATACGGCAGCTTCGCGAAAACGCGGCTCAGGGCGGCGAACCTGTCAAAGAAGAACAGGTTGTCGCCCTCCTCGATGTCTATGGCCCTGATAATTTCTTCATCGGTATAGTGTGTGTTTCCTTCGACCTGTATATCCGAAACTCTGAAAAAAACACTCATCACAAAAATGACCGCGACGATCACAAGGAAAAACATCATCGGCCCGCTGAAGCTGCTGAGTATCTTCTGCAGGCTTATGTTCTCCTCGGTGTCCGTCCTGTTTCTTTTCGGCTTTATATTGAATGCCATCGTGTATCCTTTCCCGGCCGCGCCGTGAGGCGTGACCCGTCAGTGCTCAAGGTAGATATCCGCGCCGAGTGCGCGCAGGCGGCTGTCAAGATGCTCATAGCCGCGTTTGACATGGCCGTCGTCGCAGATGACCGTCTCACCCTCGGCGCACAGTCCCGCGATTATCATCGCCGCTCCGCCGCGCAGATCGGTCGCCGTGAGCGAGGTAGCGCGCAGGCGTTCAACGCCCCATATCTCCGCCGTCTTTCCGGAGAGCGTGATGTCCGCGCCGAGGCGCATAAGCTCGGGTGCCTGCCGGTAGCGGTTCTCAAAGATGTTCTCCGTTATCACGGTTTTCCCATTTGCTCGCAGCAGCGCCGCCATCAGCACTGGCTGTGCATCCGTCGGAAATCCCGGGTACGGGCTCGTGGATATCTCCCCCACCGCCGTCAGCTTCCCATCCGAGCGCAGCCGAACGCTGCGTTTGGAGGATATTATATCACATCCGGCGAGCTTTAGGAAGTGGAGAACCGTAGAAAAATGCGTCGGATCGACCCCGCGCAGCTCAACATCGCCGCCCGTCGCCGCTGCGGCGCATGCAAGCGTCGAGGCAACTATCCTGTCTGGTATGATCCGGTACTCGGCATGGGCTTCACTTATCGGTCCCTCGACCGTCACGGTGTCCGTGCCGTCCCCGGTTATCCTGCTGCCGAGCAGGCGCAGATAAGACGCCAGCGCCGATATCTCCGGCTCACGCGCCGCACCGTGGATGATCGTCCCGCCCTCGGCGGCGGTCGCGGCGAGCATGATATTTTCCGTCGCCCCGACGCTCGGAAACGGCAGCTCCAGCTCCGTCCCGCGCAGCTTATCCGCGCGGCAGCTTATCTCCCCGCCGTTCTCCTCTATCTGCGCGCCCATCTGCCGCAGCGCCGCGAGGTGGATGTCTATCGGCCTCTTGCCGAGCTGGCAGCCGCCCGGCAGGCTCAGCCGTGCCACGCCGCAGCGCGCCAGCAGCGCCCCCATGAATATGACCGACGAGCGCATTTCCAGCATCAGTGAATGCGGTATCGTGCTCTCGGTAAGTCCCGTTGAATCTATGTACACATCGTTTCCCAGCTGCTCTGCCGTACAGCCAAGGTGTCTCAGTATCCGCAGCGCCGCGTCCACATCCCTCAGCTGCGGTACGTTAGTCAGCTCCGAGCGCGCCGGAGCGGCGATAGAAGCAGCGATTATCGGGAGGGAGGCATTTTTCGAGCCTTGGACAAAACAGGTGCCCTCAAGCTTATTCCCGCCCCGTATATGCCAAATATCCATAATTAACCCCCCGCATATCAGATCAGTCCATCTTATGCCGGGGGGTTACAGTATGCTATTGTCGGAAGCTTTTTACTCTTTATGGATCGTGTCAAGGATGATGCCGCAGATGCGCTCTGTCGCGTCCTCAGCGGCAAGCGAGGTCATCGCCGCGCTCATCGCGCTGAGCTTCTCATCATCTGAGAGCAGCTCCTTCACATCCGCAAGCAGAGACTGCGCGTCGAACTCACCCTCGAGCAGCACCTTTGCGCCGCCCGCTTCCTCAAGTACTCGCGCGTTCTTCTCCTGATGGTTGTTCGTGACGTTCGGGGACGGGACGATGATGACCGGCTTTCCCATGTAGCACAGCTCCGAGATCGTCGACGCGCCCGCGCGGCACACCACAAGGTCAGCCGCCGTCATAACGCGCGGCATGTCGTAGATATATTCGCGCAGCTCGACTCCGTGCTCCGCCATATCGGGCGCGGTCTCACCGAGCTTTTCGGCCATACCGGCATAGTACCGGCTCCCGGCGGCATGCAGCAGACGGAAGCCCTGCTTGCCGTCGAGCATGGGTATCATCTCTGCCATGACCTCATTCATGTGCCCCGCGCCGAGGGAGCCCCATACGGAGACCACGAGCTTTTCCCCCGCCGGTATGCCAAGCTCCGCCTTTGCCTGCTCCTTCGTCTCGCAGCCGAACTCGCCGCGCACCGGCGTGCCGGTGACCTCGACCTTGTCCGGGTGCTTATAATACCGGCGGCTGTCCTCAAAGCCGACAAGCACACGGTCAACGTGCTCCGCCAGCATCTTCGTCGTGAGTCCCGGCACGGCGTTGCTCTCATGCACGAAGGTCGGGATATGCAGCTCGTGCGCCGCTGTCAGCACCGGGTAGCAGACGTAGCCGCCCGTGCCTATGACCGCGTCGGGCTTAAACTCGCGTATCAGTCTCTTCGCCTCATGCAGCGATACCGCGACGTTCTTTATCGTGTCAAGGTTATGTGCAAGACCGCTCAGACTGTGCTCACGGCTGATGTTCGTGATCTTGAGTCCCTCGATGCGGTAGCCCTCGCGCGGCACGAGCTCCATCTCCATCTTGCCCTCCGCGCCGATAAACAGCATTTCCGAATCGGGCAGCAGCTCGCGCAGCCGTCCCGCGACCGCGAGCGCGGGGTTAATGTGTCCGGCGGTGCCGCCGCAGGTAAAGACAAATTTCATATCCGCAGTTCCTTTCAGTTATCTATGTTTCCAATATATCCCTCGACGCGCTCAGGACTATCCCGAGCTCGCCAAGCTGTATGAGCAGCGCCGTTCCGCCGTAGCTGAACAGCGGCAGCGATATCCCCGTGCACGGCACAAGGTTCGTCACCACTGCGACGTTCAGAAAGACCTGTATCGCCAGCAGCGTCGTTATCCCGGCGCAGACAAGGAAGCTGAACCTGTCGCGGCAGTGGAGCGCTATCCAGTAGCCGCGCAGTATGAGCATCGCAAAAAGAATGAGTATGACCGCCGCGCCGATGAAACCCAGCTCCTCGCAGGTTACGGAAAAGATAAAATCGTTGTGCTCCTCAGGCAGGTACAGGAACTTCTGCCGGCTCCCGCCGAGGCCGAGACCGCTCAGGCCGCCAGAGCCTATCGTGTATAGCGACTGGACTATCTGGTACCCCTCGTCCGAGGAGCTTGAAAACGGGTCGCGCCATGTGCTTATGCGCGTCGAAGCGTAGGGGAAGAAGGTCAGCAGCACGGCAAGTCCCGCGCCCACCGCGGCAAAGGCTCCCGCAAACCACGCAAAGCTCACCCCGCCGAGGAACAGCATGACCGCGCCGACAGCGAGGATTATGACCGACGCCGAGAAGTGCGGCTCTAAAACAAGCAGCCCCACTATCACCGCGAGTATCCCCGCAAACGGCAGCAGCCCATAGCGCACCGTGCGCATCCGTCCGCGGAAGCGGCAGATAAGCAATGCAAAAGACAGTATCACCGCAAGCTTTGCAAGCTCCGATGGCTGGAGCGTGAGCCCGCCTATGCCGAGCCACCGGCGCGAGCCGTTGGCCTTGACGCCGATCACCGGCACGAGCATCAGCAGCACCAGCGTCAGCAGCAGAAAATGCAGCGCGTATCGCCGGTAAAATCCCATCGGCAGCTTCGACGCCAGCAGCATGCAGCCGATACCGAGCAGTGCGAAGATAAGCTGCCGCACGAAATAATACGCGGCGTTCCCTCCGGTCACATTGCCCGGATCGTAATAGGCTCTCGCGTAGCTCGACGAGAGCACCATTATCACCCCGATAAGGAGCAGCAGCATAGAAAGCGTGAAGAACGCCCCGTCAAAGCTCTGCCGCCGTTTGGTATCTCCCGATACCGAAAAGTCGGCGAGGCGGGCACCGTCATAACGCATCTTCCCACCTCCCCGACTTGTTCATTCAATCATTTTTCAGGCGAAACGCTGGTACACCCCTATAAATGATATGATAGCCATAGCCAGAGATATTCCGGTAAAGAGAACGAAAAGCTCTTTTTCGCTCCACTTTTTTCCCGTCCAGCCGCCCATCTCAAGATGGTGGTGGAACGGAGCCATTTTGAACACGCGCTTGCCGTGGGTCAGCTTGAAATACGTGACCTGAATAATATCGGAAAGCGTCTCGATGATAAATATAAAGCCAAGCGTGATAAGGATCATCGGCATGTCGTATGCGAAGGCCATCGCCGCGATCGCTCCGCCGAGGAAGAGCGAGCCGGTGTCGCCCATAAAGCATTTCGCGGGATTGAAGTTATACACAAGAAAGCCCATGAGCCCGCCGACAAGGCCGGAAGCGAAGATGCCGAGCTCAAGATAATTCTGCCCCCAACGCATCGTGACTGCCACAAAGAACAGGCACACGGGGATCGACGTTCCGGACGCGAGCCCGTCAATGCCGTCGGTGATGTTCACGGCGTTCACCGTGCCGACGATGACGAAGGACGCGAACACGAAGTACAACCACTCGGGCATCGGTATTACCTTATTGGAAAACGGGATATAGAGGTTCGGCCTGACATAGCCTATCTCGCGCATCAGCAGCACGAACACGAGCGCCGCGACGAGCTGGAGCAGGAACTTCATCTTTGCCGTAAGGCCGAGGTTCTGCTTCTTCTTGAGCTTTTCCCAGTCGTCCAGAAAACCTATAAGTCCGAACACCCACGCGAATAGCAGCACGAATATGTGTACGAATTTGCCCTGAAGCATTCCCTCGAAGCCGACGGTCAGGCACACGAACGTGACCGCCAGAATAAACATCACGCCGCCCATCGTGGGGGTGCCGCTCTTGCTCTTATGCCATTCGACCTGTCCTTTTATTTCCTGCCCGGCCTTCTGGGCGCGCAGCCACGGAATATAATACTTCCCGAACGCCGTCGCAAACAGGAACGCCAGCACGAAAGAAGTGATCAGCTTTATCGTCATAATATTCTCCAGACTACTCGGGGCGCTCGGCGTCCCGTTTTTCTATCTTCAAGACTTTTTTCTCTCTTCAAGGAACTGCGCGACTATCTCGCGCTCATCCATATGGTGCTTTTCATGGCCGATGACCTGATAGTCCTCGTGACCCTTCCCGGCAAGCAATATTACATCACCGGGGCGGGAGTTGTCAATAGCCCAGCCTATTGCCTCTATCCTGTCGCATATCACCGTGTACGGAGT
>CAKTKV010000089.1 GCA_934572355.1 uncultured Oscillospiraceae bacterium | reverse complement strand
CTGCTTGCGGGGGACGAGGAGGTATCGGAGCTTGAAGTGCTCATGGCCTCTCTTGAGCAGCTCAAGTGCCGGGACATTTTCGCCTCGATACAGAAGGTGCTGCCGGAGCTTAAAAAGGCATCCGAGATAGGCATGTTGTATTTTTCCAAGATGCCCGAGCCTCTCCCGCCGTTGAGCAAGGAGTACGCCTACCGGCATGAGCCGGTCGATCTGCTCAAGGCGATGTATTCTATCTACTCCCGAGGCGGCAAGGCACCGGAGCCCGATATCAGCGCCGCCGTTCCCAAGCGCATCATATACAGTGTCCGTGACAAGAGCCTGCAAATACTGCATCGGCTCCGCGACGGCTGTGCCAGCTTAAATGAAATTTACCGCGACTGCCGCTCCCGCTCGGAGGTGGTGGCTGCGTTTATGTCCATACTGGAGCTTTGCAGTATGGGCAGCATCCATATCACCCGCGGCGAAAATGACTATTCTCTTGAATTTGTCGGCGGCGATATGGACAGTATAATTGACAAGATCGTTGAGTAATGTATGATAAATCTTACTTCGGCTGTTGAGGCCATCCTTTTCGCTGCGGGCGACAGTGTGCCCATAGCGCGGCTGTCGCTGATCCTCGGCGTTGATGAACATGATATAGAGTGCACCGCGGCAGAGCTTCAGGAGTATTACGGTGCAAACTCCCGCGGCATGCGTATTCTCCGCCTTGAGGACAAACTGCAAATGTGCTCCGCCCCGGAGTACGCGGCGTATATAACCAAGGCGCTGGAGCAGAGAAAGCCCCCGGTGCTCTCGCAGCCGGCGCTTGAGACGCTTGCAGTCGTTGCGTATTTTCAGCCGGTCACCCGCGCGTATGTCGATCAGGTCAGGGGCGTTGACAGCTCCTATACCGTAAGCATGCTTCAGGAGCGCGGGCTTATCGAGGAGTGCGGCAGACTTGAGGTCCCGGGGCGCCCGGCGGTGTTTCGCACGACTGATGTGTTCCTCAGGACGATGGGCATAAGCTCCATGACTGAGCTGCCGCCGCTTCCTGAGGTCAGCGCGGGCGAAGGAATGGACAAGCTCAAGGAAGCGATAGACAAGCTGCAAGCCGACGAGAACGGCGAGCAGCTCAGCATAAATGACGTTTCAGGAGAAGCAAGCGAGGAGTGATGTAATTGACAGGATTGATTATCCTCGGCGTTGTGGCCGTGCTTGCTGCCTTTATATTGCTGTGTGTTTTCCTCCCGGCGGTCGGTTTGACCATCTTGGGGATCATTGTGCTGCTGATCGTGCTGGTGCTCAATGTGCCGGTGGGGGCGGACGCGGCGTATATCGGCGGTGAGTTTACACTGGCCGCGAGGGCGAACGGATTCTCTTTCCAGATCCTCCCTAAAAAGTCGGGGAGCGAGGACAAGCCGCCGAAGGAGAATAAACCGAAAAAAGAGAAAAAGCCAAAGCCCGAGAAAGAATCGGAACCAAAGCCCAAGAAAAAGCTGAGCTTCACAAAGGAAGAGCTTTTTGAACTCGCGAAGCGCGTGCTCAAGGGCGTCGGCAAGTTCGGCAAAGTCACTGTGAACAAGTTCATGCTGCATTATGCCGCCGCGGGGGACGATCCGTATGACACCGTTGTGACATATAACTATGTCAACGCGGCGCTCTCCACGCTTATCCCGATCTGTGAGGAGAAGTTCATCGTAAAGGACTCGGACATCAGGACGGATATCGACTTCACGGCGGATAAGACGAAGGTCGATGTGGAGCTGTGCGCGACGATAAGGCTTGCGCAGGTCATGCACATGCTCTTCGCAATAGCGTTCGGCGCGCTCGGAGTACTCATCCAGAATAAGCGCCGGCTCCGCCGTGAGAAAAAGCAGGGCATCGCGTCCGACGGCATCGAGGTCGATGTGGCGCTTGAGAAGGACACGGACGAAGCAGAAACCAGTCAGACAAATAAAGACAACAATACAGAACAAAATACACAGGCAGAGGAAAGGACGGACTCAAATGGACAATAACCCTATCGGAGCTCTTATGCAGAACACTATGGAGAGTGTCAAGAACATTCTCAAGGTCGACACTGTTGTCGGCGATCCTATCTATACTCCCGACGGAATCACACTCGTTCCCATCTCCAAGATAAGCGTAGGCTTCGGCGGCGGCGGAGTTGAATTCACTGCCAAGAAGTCCGGCGATGACCGTCCCTACGGCGGCGGCAACGCTACCGCTGTCAAGATCGACCCGATCGGCTTCCTCGTTATCAAGGAAGGCACTGTCAGGATGGTCAACGTCACTCCTCCCGCAAGCAACACCGTCGATCGTATCATTGATCTGGTGCCGCAGGTTATGGACAGAGTAGACGCTTTCATCGAGAAGCAGAAGAAGTAATAATATCTATCACGTCTGTCAATAATAAGCACTGCCCATTTTCTGAAGGGTGGTGCTTATTATTAAGTCAAAAATCGCGGCGCTTGTCCTCACGGCGGCGCTTATTACCGGGCTTTGTCCCATGGGCGCTTATGCCGAACAGGGCGCGCCGAACGTAAGCGCGGCTTCGTGCGTGATGATGTACGCTGACGGCAGCTGCGTATATGAAAAGAATGCCGATGACCGCCGCCTTATCGCGAGTACGACAAAGCTCATGACAGCGCTTATATGTATCGAGAACTGCGAGCTTGACGAGACGGTCGACGTCAAGGCGCGGCACTGTTTAGTCGAAGGCTCGTCGATGTACCTCAAGGCTGGGTATGACTATACCGTGCGCGAGCTGCTGCTCGGACTGCTCCTCGCCTCGGGGAACGACGCGGCGCTTGCCCTTGCCGAACACGCAGCGGGGAGCGAGCGCGCCTTTGTGCGCCTGATGAACCGCAGGGCGGCGGAGCTCGGCATGGATGATACGAGCTTTGCAAACCCTCACGGGCTTGACGATAAGCAGCATTATTCCACCGCGCGCGACATGGCCGTGCTCATGCTGCACTGCATGGAGAATCCCGCTTTCCGCGAGCTTTGCGGCACACGCAGTGCCGCGATAAACGGCGAAACATACGTAAACCACAATAAACTCCTCGACCGCTGCTCCGGCTGCGTCGCCGGTAAGACCGGCTACACGATGGCGGCGGGGCGCTGCTTAGTTACCTGCTGCGAGAGAAACGGCATGCGCTTTGTGTGCGTGACGCTCTCCGACCCCGATGACTGGAACGACCATATCCGCCTTTACGATTGGGTGTATTCCGCTTACACACTGCGTGAGCTTTCGGAGAACCTGACGTTTCAAGTCCCGGTAGTCTCCGGAAATGTGAGCTCCGTCTCCGCCGTCCCGCAAGGCGGGCTTGAGCTGCTTGTACCGGCAGGGCGTGAAATCGAGCTGCGCGCGGAGCTTCCGCGATTTGTATTCGCACCGGTAAATTCGGGGGAGACAGCGGGCACATTAAGCGTTATAATAAACGGAGAGGAAGCGGCCTCGTGCCCGCTGGTTTACGCCGAGGACGCGGTGCTGTCTTTCCCGTGTTTTCATACTGTCAGTTTTTCGGAGGAAAAACTTTAAATGCAAGAGAGGATCCAAAAGCTTATATCCGCGGCGGGGCTCATGTCCCGCCGCGCCGCCGAGACGCTTATCGCCGATGGGCGTGTCAAAATAAACGGACACACAGCCGCGGTAGGCGAGAAGGCCGACCCGGTGACGGACACCATACTTGTGGACGGCAAGCCGCTGCCCGAGTCCGGAAATAAGATTTACATAATGCTGAATAAGCCGCGTGGATATGTCACGACCATGAGCGACGAAAAGGGACGCCGGGATGTGACCGAGCTTGTCAGAAACGTACCCTGCCGAGTCTACCCTGTCGGGAGACTAGATATGTATTCCGAGGGGCTGCTGCTCATGACAAACGACGGGGACTTTGCAAACTACATGATGCACCCGTCGCACAATGTGGATAAGACCTACCTGACGCGCGTTGAGGGCGAGGATATCGGCGTTGCGATGGAGTACCTGCGTGAGCCGATGGAGCTTGACGGCTATGTTGTCGACGGCGCGGAGGTCGATCTGCGCAGCCTGTTTCCGGGCGGCGCGGAGCTTAAGATCACGATCCACGAGGGGCGCAACCGTCAGGTCAGAAAAATGTGCGAAGCGGTCGGCCTCAAGGTGCTGCGCCTTAAAAGAATAAGCGAGGGCGCGCTGGAGCTCGGAGAGCTCAAGCCCGGCGCGTGGAGGTACCTCACGCCAGAGGAGCTTGAGCGTGTCAGACCGGAAGGGGAGCGGTGAATACATATGCGTCTTGAATATACCGATCTTGTCGTCATCGGCGGCGGCCCCGCCGGGATGATGTGCGCGTATACCGCGGCGGAGCGCGGCCTTTCGGTCACGCTTCTTGACCCGAACCGGCAGCTTGGGCGCAAGCTCAGGATCACCGGCAAGGGGCGCTGCAACGTCACGAATAACTGTGACATTAAAACCTTCATGTCTAATATTCCCGGGGACGGGCGCTTTCTTTACAGCGCACTGAACCGCCTTTCACCGGAGGACACGATAGCCTTTTTTGAATCGCACGGCCTGCCGCTCAAGACTGAGCGCGGGAACCGCGTGTTCCCGCAGTCGGATAACGCAAACGACGTTGCCGCGCTCATGACAAAGCTCTGCCGCAATGCGGGCGTGAAGCTCATGCAGGCGCACGCGACAGGCATCGCGGCGGAGGACGGCTGCGTTTCCGGCGTCTCGACAGATCAGGGCTTCATCCCGTGCCGCGCGGCGGCGGTGTGTACCGGCGGCCTGTCCTATCCGCTGACCGGCTCGACCGGCGACGGCTTCGGTTTTGCCCGCCGCTTCGGGCATACCGTGACTCCGACGCGCGCATCGCTCGTCCCACTTGAAAGCGGCGATGATTACTGTGCCGAGATGCAGGGCTTCTCGCTCAAGAATGTAACGCTCTCCGCTTATGAAAACGATAAGCTCATATACCGGGAGCTTGGTGAAATGCTCTTCACGCACTTTGGCGTTTCCGGCCCGCTGGTGCTCTCTGCAAGCGCGCATATGCGCAATATGGGCAATGCTGTGTACAGGCTGGAAATTGACCTCAAGCCGGGGCTTGACGAAAAGAAGCTCGACGCGCGCATCCTGCGTGATTTTGAAAAGTATTCCAATAAGGAGTTCAAGAACGCCCTGACCGATCTTGCCGGGCGCACCATGATCCCCGTGCTTGTCCGGCTGTCCGGCATACCGGAGGACACCAAAGTGAACGCCATCACGCATGAGCAGCGCATGAAGCTGCTGCACCTGTTCAAGGCTTTCCCCGTGTCCGTGACCGGGACAAGGCCGATAGACGAGGCAATCGTCACGGCAGGCGGCGTGAGCACGAAGGAAATAAATCCCCGCACGATGGAGTCAAAGCTTATGCCGGGGCTGTATTTTGCCGGTGAGGTGCTTGATCTTGACGGTTATACCGGCGGCTTCAATCTTCAGATAGCGTGGTCGACCGGCTATGTTGCTGGTAATTCAATATGAACGGAGACAGTGTAATGAAAGACTTTTATTCTATTGCCATAGATGGCCCCAGCGGTGCGGGCAAGAGCACGATGGCGAGAAAGCTCGCCGCGGACTTCGGCTTTATATATGTCGACACCGGCGCGATCTACCGTACGGTCGGCTTGGCGGCCTACCGCGCGGGCATAGACCGGCATGACGAGCCTGCCGTCAAAGCTCTGCTGCCCAAGCTCAGTATCGAGATGCGCTATAACGAAGCCGGTGAGCAGCGTATGTTCCTCGACGGGGAGGATGTGTCAGGAGCGATCCGCATGCCGGAAATATCAATATGCGCATCGGACGTGTCGTCCCTGCCTGCGGTCAGGAGTTTCCTGCTTGAGATGCAGCGCAAGCTTGCGCGGGAGCACAGCGTAGTCATGGACGGACGCGATATCGGCACTGTCGTTCTCCCCGACGCCGACCTCAAGATATTCCTCACCGCCAGCGCCGAGCAGCGCGCGAAGCGCCGCATGCTTGAGCTTGAGGCCAAGGGCGTGGACGCGAGCTTTGACGAGGTTCTGAAGGATATTGAGTACCGCGATGAGCAGGACACCAAGCGCGCCGCGGCTCCGCTGCGCGCGGCGGAGGACGCCGTGCATGTCGATACCAGCAGCCTGAGCTTTGACGAAAGCGCCACTGTGCTCGCTGGGCTTGTCATTGACCGGCTCAGCCCGAAGCAGGAGTAAACGTAATGAAGGAACTCAGAGTGGCGCAGAGCGCCGGTTTCTGCTTTGGCGTTAACCGCTCCGTCGGCATGGCGGAGAAGCTGCTGGATGAAAATGGAAAGTGCGCAAGCCTCGGCCAGCTCATCCATAACGAGGACGTCGTGCGGGAGCTTACCGCAAAAGGGCTGCGCGTCATAGAGAACCCCAGTGATGCAATACCCGGCGAGGACGTTCTCATCCGCGCGCACGGCGCGGCACCGGAGGTGTACGAGGAACTCGAAAAGGCCGGAGCTGTGATACACGACGCGACCTGCCCCAAGGTGAAGGCTATACATAAGATCGTCACCGCCGCGAAGGAGAAAAACCGCTTCACCGTTGTCATCGGCATGCGGAACCACCCCGAGGTCGAGGCTATATGCGGCTGGTGCGGGGAGCACAAAGTGTTTGAAAACGCGGCAGAACTCGAGCAGTGGCTGGATGAAAATCCGGGCTATTGGGAAAAACCCATAACAC
>CAKTKV010000088.1 GCA_934572355.1 uncultured Oscillospiraceae bacterium | reverse complement strand
GAGATAGTCACCGCGCCGTGCGATGCGCTCGTCATCCCTATGACCGAGGACGCAGGCTTCGCTATTTCCGCCGCAACTACGCTGCGCGCCGGCGGTGTGCGTACCCAGCTCTACGGCGAGAAGAAAAAGTTCAAGGCCAAGATGAGCTATGCCGATAAGCTGAAGGTGCCGTTCGTTGTGCTCGTGGGCGAGGACGAGATAAACGAGGGAATACTGTCCGTCAAGAACATGCAGACCGGCGAGCAGGTAAAGCTCAGCCCGGCGGACGCGGCAAAGCACATCGCCGCCGTCATAAGAGAAAGAAACAGCGGCGCTGTTATAAAAGAGTAAGCAGCTGTTTATAGATAGGAGAAAAGAGTATGACACAATCCCGTACACATACCTGCAACGAGCTCCGCATTGAGAACGTGGGGCAGAAGGTCAAAATAGTCGGCTGGATGGAGAATGTCCGCGAGGTCGGCAGCAATTTTGCGTTCGTCGTCGTGCGCGATTTTTATGGCACGACTCAGGTCGTCATTGAGGACGAGGCCATGATGGCCGTCGTCAAGGGCATCAATAAGGAGTCCACTATCTCCGTCGAGGGCACTGTGCGCGAGCGCGCCAGCAAGAACCCCAAGCTCCCGACCGGCGATATCGAGGTAGTCCCCGAGAAGATCGAGGTCCTCGGCAAGTGCCGCTATAATGAGCTACCCTTTGAAATAAACCGCAGCCGCGAGGCCGACGAGACCCAGCGCCTCAAGTACCGCTATCTCGACCTCAGAAATCCCGCCGTCAAGAAGAACATCATCCTCCGCTGCAACGTCGTCGCGGCTCTGCGTCAGGCGATGACCGAGCACGGCTTCCTTGAGATCACCACGCCTATCCTCACCGCCTCCTCTCCCGAGGGTGCGCGTGACTATCTCGTCCCCGCGAGAAAGCACCCCGGCAAGTTCTATGCCCTGCCGCAGGCTCCGCAGCAGTTCAAGCAGCTGCTCATGACCTCCGGTTTTGACCGCTATTTCCAGATCGCCCCCTGCTTCCGCGATGAGGACGCCCGCGGCGACCGTTCCCCCGGCGAGTTTTATCAGCTCGATATGGAAATGGCGTTTGCCACTCAGGAGGATGTTTTCGCTGTCCTTGAGGACGTTCTGCCTCCGATCTTCGCAAAGTACGGCACGTATGATATCGCTTCCAAGGCTCCGTTTACCCGCATCCCTTATCTTGAGGCAATGGAGAAGTACGGCTCCGATAAGCCCGACCTGCGCATTGACCTTGTCGTGCAGGACATCACCGCGCTCGTGCAGGGCACGGAGTTTGCGCCCTTTGCCCCGGGCAATGTTATAAAGGCTGTTGCCGTCTCCGGATGCGAAATGACCAGAAAGCAGATAGACAAGCTCTGCGCCGATGTTGAGGTGCAGGCGGGCAATAAGCCCTATTGGTTCAAGGTCGAGGAAAACGGCGAGTTCGTCGGTGGCATCAGCAAGTTCCTCAATGACCGCAGGGACAGCATCACCGAAGCTCTCGGCCTGAAGCCGGGTTACCTCGTCGCAGTCGCGGCGGGGAAGAAGGATGCCGCGCAGAAGACCGCCGGCGTCATGCGCAAGATGCTCGGCGCGGCAGTTCCCGGCCATATGGACAAGGAACGCTACGAGTTCTGCTGGATCGTCGACTTCCCGATGTACGAGATCGGCGAGGAGTCCGGCGAGCTTGAGTTCTGCCACAACCCATTCTCCATGCCCTCCGGTGGGCTGGATGTGCTCCTTAAGGCAGAGCGCGGCGAGATAGACCCGCTCACCATCACTGCCGACCAGTACGACCTAGTCTGCAACGGCGTTGAGCTCTCCTCCGGTGCTGTCCGCAACCACGATCCCGAGATAATGATAAAGGCTTTCGAGATGGTGCGTCTCGGCGAAGAGGACGTCAAGAAGAAGTTCCCCGCAATGTACAACGCCTTCTGCTACGGCGCTCCCCCTCATGCCGGTATCGCCCCGGGCGTCGACCGTATGGTCATGCTCCTCTCCGGTGAGGAGAGCATCCGCGAGGTCATCGCTTTCCCGATGAACAAGAACGCGCAGGACGTCATGATGGGCGCGCCCTCCACGGTCGAGCAGAAGCAGCTTGACGAGCTGCACATTGCCACCGTCGGCGAGCTCGAAGAATAACATTAGAATCATATACGGCGGAGCGCACCTTGGAAAAATTTCCTATGGTGTACTCCGCCGTGTTGTATATGGCAGGGGAGGATGAAGTATGTTTTCGAGCATCAACAGCTTCGGCGTCAGCGGCATCGGCGGCTACGGCGTCGAGGTCGAGGTATACATATCGAACGGGCTTCCGGGCTTTGACATCGTCGGGCTTCCGGATGCCGCCGTCAAGGAGGCGCGCGAGCGTGTGCGCGCCGCGATAAAGAATAACGGCTTCCGCTTCCCGGTCAGCCGGCTCACGGTGAACCTCGCGCCCGCGGATAAAAAGAAAGCCGGTACGGTCTATGACCTGCCGATACTCGTCGGCATCCTCGCTGCCTCCGGGGACATTGACACGCCCGGGAGCGACACGGCCTTTATCGGCGAGCTGTCCCTGCTCGGTGAACTGCGCCCTGTCCAAGGCGCGCTGCCGATGGCGCTTGCCGCGGCGCGCGAGGGCGTGCATGAGATATTCGTCCCCGCCGAGAACGCGGACGAAGCCGCCTTTGCCGAGGGAATAACCGTGTACCCGGTGAAGAACGTGCACGAACTGCTGCGCCATCTGCGCGGCGAGGAAAAGATAGAGCCGGCGCAGCCGCCGAGACCCGGAGAGGACGTGCGTCCGCTGCCGGATTTTGCTGACGTCAAGGGGCAGGAGAACGTCAAGCGCGCCTTTGAGATCGCCGCCGCAGGCGGGCACAATATCCTCATCGTCGGTCCGCCGGGCGCGGGCAAGTCCATGATGGCCAAGCGCCTGCCGGGCATACTTCCCGAAATGAGCCGGGACGAGATGATCCAGTGTACCGAGATCCACTCCGTCGCGGGGCTCACCGGGCGTGAGCACCCGATAATTTCACAGCGCCCGTTCCGCGCGCCGCACCATACGGTATCGGCTATCGGCCTTGCCGGGGGCGGCAGCTTCCCGCGCCCCGGGGAGATAAGCCTTGCGCATAACGGCGTGCTGTTCCTCGATGAGCTGCCGGAGTTTCGCAGCGATGTGCTTGAGGTGCTGCGCCAGCCGCTTGAGGACGGGGAAGTCACGGTCTCGCGCGTGTCGGGCTCGGTGACGTTTCCCAGCCGCTTCATGCTCGTGTGTGCGATGAATCCGTGCAAATGCGGCTGGTACGGGCATCCGTCCGGGCGCTGCCGCTGCTCGGAGAAGGACGTCCGCCGCTACCATTCAAAGATATCCGGCCCGCTGCTCGACAGGATAGATATCATCGTCGAAGTGCCCGCGCTGGAATATGACGAGCTGCGCAGCCGCACACCGGCGGAAAGCTCCGCCGAGATAAAAAAGCGCGTCGACGCGGCGCGAGAGCGCCAGCACGTGCGCTTCGCCGGGGACGGCAGCATGTGCAACGCGCGCATCGGCAGCGCCGGTCTGCGCGAGTTCTGCGTGCTCGATGCAGAGTGCGAGGAGCTTATGAAGGCGGCATTCAGCGCGATGAACCTTTCCGGGCGCAGCTATGACAGGATACTGCGCGTCGCGCGCACGATCGCCGACCTTGCGGGCGAGGAGAATATCGCGCCTGAGCACATCGCCGAGGCGATACAGTACCGCACCTACGACCCGACCGGCGGGGTATAAGGATATATACAGTAGACAGCAAAGCCTACATCGGCGTTTTCGCGGACGTAGGCTTTGCCAAATTATGCGGTTTTTAGCTCTAAGCCAATGGGACGGTGATAAGCTCGTCATCTGCCAGTGTCCGTGCCCAAGGATAGTTCTCCGCGAAGATCAGCGCTTCGACCTCGTTCGGCTCAAGAATGCGGTTTGATGAGTAGGCCATCTCAAGGATCAGCGCGTCGATGTCCGTATAGCCCACCTTTGTGGGCGGACCAAAGATGCCGGTCAAAGCGGTGCCGTCCTTGAGACGGATGCCCACAAGCTGCCAGTCGAAATCTTCCAGAGTTTCATAGCCCTCCCACAGCTTATCCAGCTTTAGGCTGACCTTTGCGGAGACGGGACCGATCTCCGCTGCGAGAAGCCGCAATCCGGTGCCCCCGATGGGCGCATCAGGGCGGACGGACAGACTGTCGCTATTGCTGCACGGCGTCCATGTGAGTACCCACGGCCCAGCCACAAGCGGCTGATACGGTCCGCCCTTGACGCTGACGCCAAGGCTCTCTATGGTTATACTGATCTCCTTGCCGGAGAGCGTACCCAGCTTGTCTCCGGCGCGTGCCCAAAAGTCATATTCAATGGAACCATCGCCGGCAATGATATGCGCGCGGTCATCCGCATCGCGTTCCTCTACAAAACTTCCGCCTGAGGCGGGCGCGCTTTCTCCGTCAAAGGTTGGGAAGCCGCCCCAGATCGCGGCGTTGAGCTCCTGCGCACGGTCGAGCTGCCAGCCCTCAATGTGCAGGGCAATCTCGGCGGTGTCGCCGTCAATGACTGTCTGCTCCACCGATATGGTCACACCGTTGGCTGTCGCGCTGACAGTCTGGGAGGTATCGGACAGGCCGATTTCCTCGGCACGCTGCTTCTCGGCGTCCGTGGCGGGGAGCTTCTGCTCTATGCCCCGTGACCAATGCACATAGACCGCATACGCGGCAATGCCAAGAGACAGGATCAGCGCCGCCGCCAAAGCAAAGGCGATGATACGCTTTCTGACGGAGGAACGCTTTTGCTCTCCGACCCGGTAGCCAAGCATTGCACGGGCACTTTCTATATAGGCGTCGGGTACATCGTTCATCGCGAGCAGCGCTTTTTCACAGTTCAGCATAGCCCATCCTCCTTTAGCTGCTTCAATAGTCTGCATCTTGTCCGGTGCAGCATGGACTTGACCTTGCTCTCCGTGAAGCCGCTTTTTCCGGCAATTTCAGAGATCGAGGCGGCGTACCAGTACCGGCTGAGAAATATGTCCCTTTCGGTCTTGCCCAAGCTCTCAAGCATGCTTCGTATTGCCGCGTTCAGCTCGCGCATACCGATCTCCTTTTCAATATCGGCTCCGGGATCCAGCGTCTCCGCAAGCTCATCCAGCACCGCCGGAATTTCCCCGCCGCCGCGCTTGAGGCTGCCGCCGTCGCGCAGCCGGTTCAGGGAAAGCCACCTTGTCAGCTTTGCAAGGTACGGCGCGAGATACGTCGGGCGGTGGGTCGGCATGGAGTTCCAAGCCGACAGGTATGTATCGTTGACACACTCGTCCGCGTCCTCGGCGTTTGCCAAAATGTTGCATGAGATCGTGCGGCAGTACGAGCCATATTTTGCCGCGGTTTGGGATATTGCGTCCTCTGAGCGCGCCCAATAAAGGCTGACGATTGCGGCATCGTCCATTTGATGTTCCTCCTCATTTTTATTTGTCTATACTAATAGAAACGGTTTGGACGAAAAGGTTGCAGGGAATGGGCACAAAACTTTTAGCGCGAAATCGAAAACGCCTCACCGTCGGTTTGAAAACCGGCAGTGAGGCGTTTTACGCAGGACGGGGAGAAAGCGCGGCGCAATATAGCACATACCGCCGGTCACTCGTGGCCATCCGTGCTCTTGGCAGCGTCTTGCTCCGATTCAGTGACGATCCCTGCGCCTTGCTTTTTGAATGCGGGCTCTGTGAAGAGAGACCAGAGCAGCATCATCACCGCCGGCATGAACGCGAGCGGGAAGAGCCAGCGCACGCTCAGGCGCGCAAGCTCCGACGTCATCAGCACGAGGATCACCGTCGAGGGCAGGTGCCCTACGGCAAGCGTCAGCGCTGTTTTGTTCAGCGCGCCGAAGCCGAGCTCACAGCGCGAGAGGATAGGGAACACCCAGCATGCCGCACCGAGCGGCAGCACGAGCGCGACATAGTACGCCGCACCTGCCGCCCCGGCGGAGGGCGACACGGCGCTGTACTGCCGCAGCAGCGCGAGCATCCACAGCCCGATCACCGCTACGGCTCCCCACAGGAGCGTCAGCAGTATGCCGGGCACGAGTTCGTTTTTAAGAGTACGGAAGAAGCGGACGTAGGGCTTCGGCTGCTTATAGCGTATGCAGCGCACGACGCTGTCATAGAGCGCGGTCGTCGCCGCGCCGAGCGTCAGCACGGGCAGACTGCACAGGAGCCACAGCACGCTGAGCGCCATGATATCCGTCAGCGTGTTGAGAAAGCGCCAGAGCCCGCCCTGATAGCGGAATACGCGCCCTAGCATTATGTCAGCTCACGCACCAGCGGCGCGAGCGCTTGGGCAAGCTGACTGTGCCCGCGGCGGCTGAGATGCATATAGTCCACGGTATTGAACTCTGCGACGCCCTCAGCGTCGAGAAATGCCCAGCCGTGCGCAGCACACTTCTGGCGGTACTGCTCCGCAACGCCCATCGAGGTCGCGTGGCAGGACGCGCCCATAGCGGGGTCGTTATGACCCTCCCCAATATGCGGCGGGGCGACGACGAGGATATTCGGCCTGCCGCCGCGCCATGCGCCGACGGTCTCTGCCTTCATCGCGAGACGCTCCATGCCTATGCCGATGCAGGCGGGGCTTGCGTTGAAGCGCTCTTTTGTATCGTTTGTGCCGAGCATGATGATGAGCAGATCGACCGGCTCATGCGACATGAGCGTGGAGTATATCACGTCGAGCCCGGACATGCACTCATGCAGCGGGTCGCGGAAAACAGT
>CAKTKV010000087.1 GCA_934572355.1 uncultured Oscillospiraceae bacterium | reverse complement strand
GCAGACTGACCGCAGGCGCAGAGGGCGAACATCATAACAAGTGCGAGAAGCAGTGCTATGGTCTTTTTCATTTCTTGTTTTCCTCCATAAAATTTATATTCATGGCCAAAAGGCCGATGAACCGGATATGGGCGGCGCGGGAGGGAACCGTGTCGGAACCGGTCATGTCCCGTACCTGTACACAATATACCACATGTTGCGAGCGTTTACAATAGGCGGCACAACATTTTATATTTACAGTACCATACTTTTTACTTTGCCTATGGAGACATAGCCGTTGAAGACGGCGTGGATATCGCTGCCCTCGGGCGCACGGTCGGGGCTGAGCTGCTCGGCATAGGGGCGGAGGATGAAGGAGCCGTCGGGCTGCTCGGTCTTGTCATAGTGGTTATCAAAGACGCACAGCGGCGCGGGGATTCGCTCACGCAGGATACCGCGGCAGTCCTCAAGCGCGCAGCCGGGGAAGTTCACGTTCCAAATTTCGCCGCGGCCGATGGGGGAAGAGAGCAGCTCCTCAATGACGGGGACGAGGTACTTGTCCGTCACGTCGCTGCTGCCGTCATGCTGGGAAGAAAAGGCGATGGCGGGGATGCCGTTAATGAGCGCCTCCATCGCCGCGCCGACAGTGCCGGAATAGGCAATGTCAAAGCCGGTGTTGTAGCCGAAGTTGATGCCGGAGAAAACGACATCGGGCTTTACGGGCATGAGGAAGTTGACCGCGAGCTTCACGCAGTCGGCAGGCGTACCGCCGATGCTCCATGCGTCCATGACCGGTACGGGGAAGGCGGGGCGGCTCACGGGGAACTCGCCGAAAATGGTGAGCTTCTGTGACATGCCGCTGCACTGGCTCGACGGCGCGGCGACCCAGACGCTGCCGAACTTTGCCGCGGCTTCGGCCAAACGGACTATGCCGGGGGAGTCGATACCGTCGTCATTTGCGATGAGGATATTGAGCTTGTCTTTCATTATATAAATGCTCCTTAGTGAATTAACGCTCTACATATTAGCACAGCGGAAAGATTTTAACAACTCCCGCCGCAGATGATATCTGCGATGCGCTCCGCGCCGTCTTTCGGCAGGCAGGTATTCTGCGCGCGCAGCATACGCGCGGCGGCGGAGGTATCATAGATGAGCCTGTCGGCAAAGCGGGCGGCTTCGTCGGTGCTGCGCGCAAAGTACGACATGCCGTGCGCGGCGAAGAACTCGGCGTTAAGAGTCTCGACGCCGGGGATGGCCATAGTGTGTACGAGCGGGACGCCGAGCACGGCGGCCTCGGAGCTGGAAATTCCCCCGGCCTTCGAGAGCAGCACATCGGCGGCGCGCATATAGACCGCAACCTTATCCGTAAACGGCACGGCCATGACGCCGCGCCCCTGATACCCGGATTCTATCGCGGAGCGCATCTCCTCATTGCGCCCCGGCAGGACGCAGAGCAGGGAGTTATCATCCGGGACGCGCAGGATAGAATCGCAGAGCGAGACCGCGTCACCGCAGCCGATACCGCCGGTCATGATGAGATATATCTTTTTATCCTCCGGCAGGCCGAGCATGGCGCGAGCTTCGAGCTTTCCAAGCGGCAAAGAGAACTTGCGCGCGACGGGCATGCCGGTGGTGAAGAGCCTGTCGCCCGGCAGACCGGCGTCGACACAGGCCTTACGTACCTCGTCATGCGGAAGAAAGTACCCGTCAAGCTCCGTTTCCGGGAGGAACGGGATGCAGGTATAGTCCGAGAGGATGCCGTAGCAGCGGACGGGGAAGCTCTCATGGCGGCGCAGGAAGGTCAGCGTCTCCATCGGGAACAGGTGGGAGCAGACGACGGCATCATAGCCGTTCTCCGTAACGAATGCGCTGAGCTGCCGCGCGTGGCGGAGGTTTGCGAGGTACACCGGGGAGGTGACGCCGGTCGAGCTGTACATCTCACCGGCGTGGTACATCATGCCGAACACCTCAGGCGTGCGGGAGGAGATGCGGTTGAGGAGCTTATCGAAGCTGAGCGGGCCGGGATCGCCGAACATATGCAGCATATCGAGGAATGATGTCTCGTGCCCGGCGGCGTCCAGCGCCTCCTTGACGGCAAGCGCGCAGTGGTTGTGCCCCTCACCGGTCGAGCAGCTGAGAAGAAGTATTTTCATGCCGAAGCCCTCCTGTCGGTATTACCTATATTATATATGAATTGCAGGACAAAGGCAAGGCGCGTTAAGCATCCGCAAAAAATTTCGGAAACGGTGAAACAAAATGGCGGGGGAGAACGTTATATATAGTAATTACATAAAACGAAAGGAACACAGCCATGAAGAAATCAATATCTCTGATACTGGCGGCGCTGCTGCTCGCATCACTGCTGACAGGCTGCGGAAACGCGGAACCAACTGCACCGGAGACGACTGCACAGCCGCAGACGATGAGCGTTGACGAGAGCGGCAAGTGGACAGGTCGCGGCGGCTGCTACAAGCTGGAGATCACGGACGGGGAAGCGTTCTACAACAGCATGAAGCGCGGCGACGGAAACACTGTGTACAGCAGCGGCAGCAGCCTCATGAGCAGGGACGGCGCGCAGTTCGGCGATGTGTGGGTATACGCCTACGCACCGGCAGCGGACGGAGTGTGGTACGGCGAGTGGCAGGGCTACGACGAGAACGGCCAGTACCGTTCCGACAGCCGCCTTGTGAAGCTTGGCATGGACGGCACGGAGCTTGCCGCCTACGATATCCCCGACCGCGTGGACGAGATATACCTCGGCGCGGACGGGCTTCTGTATGTCTGCGACTCGATAAGCGACATAGCCGCAGTCTACACGCAGGAGGGTGAACGTCTCGGCGGCATAGACACTTTCGACGCGCGCTTTGACCAGCACGGTCTGCGCCTTGAGCAGAGCGGGGACGGCAATGTCTGGCTGCACACGGAGCAAGGGGAGAGCGAATACATATACCCCATAGACAGCGCGGCGCTGACGCTCGGCACAGAATACGCCATGCCGCAGAACGCTAAGACGCTGTACACCGGCGACGCGGAGCATCCTTTCATGTACTCAACAGACGCGGAGCTTTCATGGTGGTCGCCTGAGGACGGCGGTACGGAGCTGATACTCGTCTGGGAGGAGTGCGGAATAAGCGGCAGCCTCAGCGGAGACATGCGATGCATCATCCCGGACGGCGACGGCTTTATATGCATCTATACCGGCTGCCTTGCGAGCATCCGCCCCGCGAGCCCGGACGAGGTAAAGCCCAAGGTCGTGCTGACTATGGCGATGCCGTGGGAGGAGAGCGTCGCGGAGTTCAACGCGCAGAGCGACGAATATTATATAAAGGTAAGAGACTACAGCGAGGGCGGCGAGTTTGACACGGCCACGGCCTATACCCGGATGCTGACAGACATCGTCGCCGGGAACACCGCCGACCTCTATCTCGGCCTTGACGTTATCGACATGGGCACGGATAAGCTCGGCTCAAATGGACTGCTGATGGATATTTATGAGCTTATCGACGCGGACCCGGAGCTCAGCCGGGACGACTTCTGGATGCTCAACGTGCTCGAACGAGACGGGAAGCTCTACCGGGTCATGGGCAATGCCGCGATAGACACCTATTACGGCTTTACCGACACTTTGGGTGACAGGTACGGCTGGACATGGGACGAGTACTTCGCCATGCAGGATGCGCTGCCTGAAGGTGCGCAGATGCTCGGCTACCGCCCGGCGGATATGTTCATACGCAACTCACTATCGGGTTATCTCCGCAGTAATATAGACTGGGCGAACAAGACCTGCAGCTTTGACACACCGGAGTTTGTGCGCATACTCTCCGCCGCGCGTGACGGCAGCAATCCCAACGAATCCGCCGAGAACATGAACACCGTCGGCGACGTGTATCAGGCCATGGCGGACGGGCGGCTCATGCTGACGGAGCTATGGATAAGCACTCCGGAGGAGTTTACCGAGGGGGAGGAGACCTTCGGACGGAGCATAAGCTATATCGGCTGGCCGACGCCCGACGGCGGCTGCGGCAGCTTTATCGTCGCGCCGATGCGCACCTATGCGATAAGCGCGCAGACAAAGTGTCCGGAGGGCTGCTGGGCGTTTGCAAAATATATCCTGACGCAAAGCGACGGCTGGGGGATATCCATGTATAAGCCTGCGCTTGAAGCGCAGCTGCGGGAGCTCCAGGGTGAGCATACGAACATGTGGGGCGAAACGGTCGGTGCGGCGATGACGGCGGAGCAGGCGGCGGAGTTTCTTGAGCTTGTCGGCAGGATCGACACTGTGGGCATCCCCGACGGCAGCAGCATATATAAAATAGTAACGGAGAGCATGCAGCCGATGCTTGCGGGAGATAAGACGCCTGAGGAGACGGCAAAGCTCATCCAGTCAAAGCTCAGCATATATCTTGCCGAACAGGGGTGAAAAATTTTTCTCCCGGACGGGAACAAAACCGGGATGCGCGCCGTCATATAAACGCAAGGATGAAGTGAAGCTGATTTGTAACGGAAATGGTTACAAAACATATTAAGAATCCTTAAGCGCATCCGGAAAGAAGGTCGATAAATTTGTACAAAGAACGGGAAATGTCAAATAAATAATATCGTTATTTGACATAACACAGCAAATTGACACTTCAAAAATTCAAAACGGTTACAATTAGGAAAAAATAATTCGCAAATTCATTAAAAAAACTCTTGCATTTTACATAACATCGTGTTACATTATAGCTACACCGATGACCTGGGGGGAAAATCGTGAAGTATCCGGCCAAAGGTAAATGTAAATTGGTGAGAATAAAAACAGCAATATAAGGAGACGGAAAACATGAAAACAGTTACAAAATTCTTATCCATGCTTCTTCTTGTCGCCATGTGCATGAGCCTGTTTGGCGGCAGCGCATACGCCGTTGAGCTTCCTCAGGCGGCAGAGGGAGGAGCCTTGGATGTCTACAGCAATGGCAGCGCAGCTCTTCCGGCGGACAATTATTCGGATTATTCGTCTGACACCGCTTTGCCCACCGCACTTGACGGGGATATCTCCGTGACAAAGTTGCCCGATAACTACAACAAGAGTGAGACAAGCGTGGTTAAAAATGAGAGCAACAGCAGGTTCTATGACAGCCTCGCGCTTGCTATAAAGGATGCCTCAGTCGGAAACACGCTTGTGCTCATAAAGAATGTGAACGAAAGCGGCCTCGTTGTTGACAAGGATCTGACGCTCAAAACCGATAAATCTATATGGACAGTAAACAGCCTGTCTCTGACGAACGGCGCAGTTCTTACGATCAGCCAGGGCACGGCGGACTTTACTTCCGCCAGTATCAATGTTACGACCGGCTGCAAGATTTACCTTGGCGCCGACCTTGAAGTTAAGGGAAATCCGTTTAAGGTCAACAACAGCTATATGGTAGCAAAGCTGGGCTGCAAGTTCTACGATGTGAACAAGACCACTATTGACGGCTACGTTGAGGCCGGCTGCGAAGCTAAGGATATGGGCAGCTACCGTCAGGTCGTTGCTCGCGAGGAGCTTACTAACGGTGTTGCCTACATCGGAAATACTTACTACGCTACGCTTCAGGAAGCTTTTAATGCAGCCTCCAGCGGCGCGACTGTGTATATCAAGCCGAGCAGTGCAGCTATAGTTCTCAATGAAGATGTTGAACTGAACGGTAAAACCATTACACTCAACCTCAACGGTCAGGAAATTGAAGTAAATTCCTTGACTGTAAACAGCGGCGCAGCCCTGACGGTGACCAACGGCTATCTGAATGGTGCCGTTCCTGTAGTTGGGACGCTTAACGTAAACGGATCTAATGCTTACGACAAAGTGAAGCTCGTGGCCGTTACTCTCGGCGGCATAGTCAATGTGTCCGGCAACGGAGCTATTGAAGAACTCCAGATGAATAACGGTACCGTCAACATGACCAGTGGTAAGATCGGCTCCATCGCCGTCTCCACCAGCACCGACAATGTTAATGTCAGCGGCGGCACGGTAAATACGATCTACGAAAATACTGTTAACGCACCGAAGGCAGTTACTGGCGGTACGTGGTATAACGCAAATGTCAAGGGCTATATCAAGGACGGCGTCAGCTATGTTGAAAATTCCGACGGCAGCATAACTGTCGGCAAGGGCAGCACTCCTACTCCCACTCCCGTGTCCGGCAGCATCACCGTAAAGCAGTACACCGACAGCTACAAGCGCGGCAGCAGTGTCTCTACGCTCGGCTTCCAGGTTCAGGTCAGCGGCAGCACCAGCCTCAGCGATGCAGTCAAGGCTTTGTCTATCAACGTTCAGGTAGAGAACGGTACGATCTACACCCTGACTCCCGCAGCCTCCTATTACAGCGCAGACACCAGCACCGGCAATGTCAATATCTATACCTCCGTTTTCAGCAACAGCGCCCTTAAGACCAGCATCGACAATGCTATCAAGAACTCCGGCAATGCAAACGTCAGCTTCTATTTCCTCTTTAACGGAACCCTCTACAATGGGAACACGAAGGTTGTCAAGGTATATGACACCGGCACGACTCCCACTGACGACTACATGGTCGACTACATCAGCGGCATTGACAGCTGGTACTCCGGCGATTCTATGCTCGGCTTCAGGATCCAGCCCACTCTCGGCAGAAACGGCGGCATCGCGGTTGACGGCTACACCGTCCCCGGTGAGGACTACGTCGACAAGGGAACCGGCCTCATCTATCTCGGCACTTCCTACCTCGGAGACCTCAAGACCGGCTGGCACACCCTGACCGTGTACTACGATACGATGTTCCAGAACCCGAACAGGTCCATCCAGTTCTATGTCGGCCCGTCTCTCAAGGCCGTTGATACCGACAAGCA
>CAKTKV010000086.1 GCA_934572355.1 uncultured Oscillospiraceae bacterium | reverse complement strand
CCGTAGCACAGCAGATAGACGCCTGTCTCATCCGCGTTTGCAAGGCAGACCTGACCGGAAAACTCTCTGCCGCCCGCGGTCATCGTCATGGGGTAGCAGTAGAAGCTGCGCCCGGCAAGCTGCGTCTCCCGTCCTTCGGAGAACACCGCGCTCTCCGCGCCAAGATAGCCCGCCACGAAGTCCGGGTTTTCGGCGGCTCTGTCGATGAAATCCTGCCGGTTATATATCGCGTTCCCGTTATCGTCCCTGTCGCAGAACACGGCAAGAAGGACGCAGTTTTCCCCGCGGCTGATAAAGCCGACGGTGAGCTCCTCGGTCGTCAGCATCTCCGGCAGACGCAGCGAAATGCCCGCCTCCTCGTTCTTGTGCAGCTCCGTTTTCTCCGAGAACGCCCCACGGTACGCCCCGTCCGATATGCGCAGCGTGTCGATGGCGTAGTAGACCGGCGTGTTCAGCGCGCCCGCCTCGGGCGACATTGCCGTGTATTGCACATAAAAGCTCCGGTACAGCTCAAGATACCGGTCTATTATCATTGTGCCGTTCCCGGTGCCGACCTTGTAGCGCGTGAGGTACAGAGTCTTACCGCCGACGGGGACTTCTTGGATCGGCGTGGACTCTACCGTTTGGAAGGTGGAGAGCATGAGCTTATCGCAGCTCTTAAAATACTTCTCAGGGCTCATGCCCTTCTTGTCGGTGCGGGAGACAAGAAGCTTACCTGCGCCGTAATAAACGCAGGCGGAATCATCCTCCCAACCGGCGCGGCACTCTTCGGGGTACAGGAAGCTGAAGCCGATATCCTTCCCGCTGTAGAGCGCGAAGGGCGCGGGAACCGCGAGGTCAGATGCCTTATCTGCCCTGTTGACCGTATAGCCGCGCAGCAATGGTGGGAGAATTATAAGCGCGGCAATTATAAGCAGGGCGCATATTGCGATAAGAAGCGTTTTCTTTTTCATGTTCCCCGCCTCCTCATATCATGTCCGCGGCGCGGAAGGCCTCCGTGAGGACGTCCTTATAACGCGCGTCGAAGCCGTTGATGTCCACGCTCATCAGAAGCGCGGCGTGTACCTCCTTATAGCCGACCGTCGGGGTCAGGAGCTCGATCGACGTGAGCCAGAGCGAGCGCTCCTCGTCAAGCGTCATGCCCGCCTTATAGAGGATGTACGCCATCTGCGCAAGCAGGGAGCTGTTCTGGTGTACGCCGCCGAGGTCGTTTTCCTCGGGCGACGGTGTGTCCGTCGGCGGCATGTAGTACGTCCCGCCGAGCTTGACCGGCTGCTTATAGTCCATCGGGGAGCTCATCGAGCGGAAGATATAGCCGCTGTTTTCGCCGACCAGCCACTCGGTGTCCCTCGTGTAGCCGCCCATCATTTCGCAGAGGTTGCCCATAATGTCGCTGTAGGCTTCGTTTATCGCACCGGAGGCGTTGGCATAGTAGTTGCCGACGGCGGAGCTGCTTGTCACCCCGTGGGTGAACTCATGGCCGACCACGTCCACGGCCTCGCTGAAGTAGTTCACGTCGCTTGCGCCGAATATCGCCCAGCCGTATTTAACGCCGCAGTAGCCCGCGTTATCCACGGGCAGCCCGTTAAAGTCGCAGTAGCTGACGCATACCATTATCGGCAGTCCCGAGCCGTCCACGGAGTACAGCCCCAGCCCCGCGTAAAAATCGTAGGCCTTTATGTACCTGTCGTAAGCCAGCACATCGCCGTTGCGCCACACCGTGGGATCGTCGCTGCTGATAAAGTCCATGTCCCCGCCGTAGACCACGGTATAGAAATCGCCTACGGCGATCAGACGCTCCGGGTCCATGAGGTAGTAGCGCCCGGTGACGGGGTTATAGGAGACCGGCACGGTGAGAGTCTCGGTACTGCCGTCGTACCTGACGGCCTCATAGCTCACCAGCTGCCGCTCAAGCTTGTCGAAATATTTCTGCGGCTGGAAGGCATCCGTGTTGCTGCTTTCAAAGGACGCGACGGGCAGGCGGTACAGATACGTCCCGTCCACCGCCACGAAGTGCTCAAAGTACTGCATCCCCCAGTCGCCCGCCGTGGTGTTGGGGTTACTCGTGTACACCACCCACGCCCGGTAGGATACGCCCTCTATCGTCACGGCGACCTTGTGCGTCTGCTCCGTGTAATATTCCAGCTCGATATCCGGGAACTGCTGCCTGACTATCTCCTCGGCCTGTTCCTTTTCAATGCTCTGGGAAGCCGGCGCGATGCCGAGGTTCGGCACGAAGGAGCTTGAAAGCCCCGCCGCGTATCCGTCAGGGTCGACCACCACGCGCAGCGTCGCGTACATGACGGTGACGTCGCCGTAGCGCTGCTGGAAAGTATAATAAGTATACCCGTCGTCATCCTGACTGCCGGAGACGCAGAAGAACTCCGACCCCGCGCCGAGTCCGATAAGCCCGGACACGGACTGCAATGCGGCCACGGCCTGTTCGTAGTCCTCGATCTTATCCTCGCTGAACCTGCCCTGAAGGAAGGTGACATAGCCCTCGTCGCCGTAGACGAAGCGCGCCTTTCCTCCGTTCATGGCCTGAATATCCTCCTCCAAAAGCTGCGGATATTCATCCCCGTCGCTGCCGCGGGTGATGACCTCCCCGGAATCGGACACGCTCTCGCCCAGCAGGAACTCATTGGGATAGAGCCTGTAGGTATCGTATCCTCCGCCGCAGCCGGTCAGGGTCAGCACCGCCGCCGCGGTGAGGATCATGCAGATCGTTCTCCTCATGCCAATCCACTCCCTTTTTCTCGTTGATTTGGTGAATAAATTATATCATAACGTTTCACCGCTGAACAGACATAACTCGTTTCTATGAAAATATTCAAGCTCTTGCAGGGCTTGACGCGCGGTGGTATAATAATATAATTGACCGGTGGAGATAGATATCTGTCCTACGGCCAATAAAAGTATATCACATGGAGGGATTTACCATGACAAGAATAGACATTTTTTCCGGCTTCCTCGGCGCGGGCAAAACTACGCTCATCCGCAAGCTCATCAACGAGGGCTACAAGGGACAGAAGCTCGTGCTCATTGAGAACGAGTTCGGCGAGATCGCCATTGACGGCGGCTTTCTGAAGGACGCCGGTGTCCAGATCACCGAAATGAACTCTGGCTGCATCTGCTGTACGCTGGTCGGTGACTTCACCAAGGCGCTCAAGAAGGTCATGGACGATTATGCGCCCGACCGCATCATCATCGAGCCGTCAGGCGTCGGCAAGCTGTCCGACGTCGCAAAGGCCGTGGAGCACGTCGAGGGCGCGCACATCGGCGCGAAGGTCACCGTTGTCGATGCCGGCAAGTGCCGCATGTATATGCGCAACTTCGGCGAGTTCTTCAATGACCAGGTCGAGAATGCCGACCTCATCGTCATGAGCCGTACCGATATCACCCCCGAAGCCAAGGTGCAGACCGCGGCTGACATGCTCCGCACCCTGAACCATGATGCCGGCCTTATCACCACCCCGCTCGATAAGATCAGCGGCGAGCAGATCCTTGAAGCGATGGACAAGAACGGTCTGCGCGCGCAGATGGAGGAGCTCGAGCATGAGCATCACCACCATCATGACCATGATGACGACGATGACGATGACGATGATTGCTGCTGCGGCCACGACCATGACCACGATCACCACCATCATCACGACCATGACGACGATGATGACGAGTGCTGCTGCGGTCACGATCATGACCACGAGGAGCATGAGCATCATCACCACGATCATGACCACGACCACGGCGATGAGTGCTCCTGCGGCTGCCATGATCACGATCATGAGCATCACCATCACCACCATGCTGACGAGGTCTTCACCAGCTGGGGCATGGAGACGCCGCGCAAGTTCACCGAGGAGAGCCTCAAGAAGATCCTCGAAGCTCTTGATGAGAGCGCTGTCTACGGCACCATCCTGCGCGCCAAGGGCATAGTCGACGCAAGCGACGGCGATTGGCTCTACTTTGACTACACCCCCGGCGAATATGACGTGCGCCGCGGCAATGCCGCCGTCACCGGCCGTTTCTGCGTGATCGGTTCTAAGCTCAACGAGCAGGCGCTGAAGGAGCTGTTTGAAGTTGAATAAAAAGCCGAAGGAAATGCCGGTATATCTCTTCACGGGTTTCCTGGAGAGCGGCAAGACCAAGTTCATACAGGAGACGCTTGAGGACAAGCGCTTCTGCAATAAGGAAAAGACCCTGCTGCTCGTCTGCGAGGAGGGCGAGGAGGAGTACGCGCCCGAGCAGTTCGCGACCGATACCGTCGTCATCCGCGTGCTTGAGGGTCAGGAGCAGCTCACGAATGAGAACCTCACCAAGTGGGCGCAGGAGACGAAGGCCGACCGCGTCGTTATCGAGTATAACGGCATGTGGCTGCTCGACGCGCTCTATGCCGCGATGCCTGAGGGCTGGGTCGTCTATCAGGAGTTCATGTTCGCCGACGCCGGGACTTTTCTGAGCTACAACGGCAACATGCGCCAGCTCGTCTATGATAAGCTCAAGAGCTGCGAGCTCGTTGTCTTCAACCGTTTTAAGCCCGATATGGACAAGATGGAGTTCCATAAGGTCGTGCGCGCCGCCTCCCGCCGTGCCGACATTGCCTATGAATCCACTGACGGCAAGGTCGTCTATGACGATATCGAGGATCCCCTGCCCTTCGACCTGAACGCGCCGATAATCGAGATAGGCGATGCGGACTTTGCCGAGTGGTACCGCGACCTCGGCGAGACCCCGGCAAACTACGAGGGGAAGACCGTGCGCTTCAAGTGCCGCGCGCTCAAGCGCAGCAAGATGCCGGCAAACACCTTCATCGTCGGCAGGCACGTCATGACCTGCTGCGTCGAGGATATACAGTTCGCTGCGCTGGTCTGCCAGTGGGACAAGGCCGACTCTGTGCAGGACGACAGCTGGATGATCCTCACGGCAAAGCTGAACTTCAAGTTCAACAAGGCCTACGGCCGCAAGGGTCCCGTGCTCAACTATGTTTCGCATGAGCTGTGCGAGGCACCGGAGCAGCCTGTCGCAACGTTCTATTGATTTTGAATAAACCGCAAAATTGCCGGGGACTTTATCCCCGGCGATTTTTATACTGTTCAAGCGGGCACTACCATGATAGAATAGTCCAAAACCAAAAACGAGAGGTCACACATGAAATACAAATGTCTTGTCTTCGACCATGACGACACTGTCGTCAACAGCACCGCGACGATACACCACCCCTGCTTTCAGGAATACCTCAACTCGCGCTATCCCGGACGGACCTGCTCGCTCGAAGATTACTTCAAGAAGAACTTCGCACCCGGCTTTGTCGAGATGTGCCGTGAGGAATACGGCATGGACGATGCCGCATTGAAGGACGAGCTTGAATACTGGCGCGCCTACGTGGGAAACCATATCCCGCTCGCATACCCCGGCATCCGCGAGATAATGGAGCGGCAGAAAGCCGAGGGAGGGCTTATCTGCGTCGTGTCCCATTCGCTTGAGCACAACATCCGCCGCGACTATAAGGCCAACTCCCTGCCCGAGCCTGACGTCGTCTACGGCTGGGATTACCCGCCCGAGCAGCGCAAGCCCGCGCCGTTCCCGCTTGAGGATATAATGAAGCGCTTCGGCCTTACCGCGGAGGACCTGCTCATGATAGACGACCTCAAGCCCGGCTATGACATGGCGCTGCGCTGCGGGGTCGATTTCGCCGCCGTCGGCTGGGCAAACAATATCAAGTCCATTGAGGACTTCATGCGCGCCAACTGCCGCTGGTACTTCAAGTCCGTCCCGGAACTCGCGGAATTCCTTAGTGCGCGATACGTATACCATATTTAATATGCTCAATTTGTTAGATGCGCTTGACTTTTTAATCCCGCATGGTATAGTAGTTTTATATTATGTTCTGATATGAAATCAAAAAGGAGCAAGCATATGGAAACTAAGCTTGAGAAAAAGTTTGGCCTGTTCACCGCGATATGCATGGTCGTCGGGATCGTCATCGGCTCCGGCGTGTTCTTCAAGGCGCAGACCGTTCTCCAGAAGACCGAGGGCAACATGCCGCTCGGCATCCTCGCGTGGATCATCGGCGGCACGATAATGATAATCTGCATCCTGGCCTTTGCCGCCATGGCGCAGCGCTACGAAAAGGTCAACGGCATCGTCGACTATGCCGAGGCCACGGTCGGCAAGAAGTACGGGTATTATATCGGCTGGTTCCTGACGACGACCTATTACCCCACGCTCACGTCTGTGCTCTCGTGGCTCTCCGCGCGCTATACCCTCGTGTTCATCACCTCCTGCTGGCCGGACTTCCCGCTGATAATCCCGGCGTCCGAGGGCGGCTGCATCATCGGGCCCGAGTGCCTTGCGCTGATGCTGTTCTATCTCGTCTGCGCGTATGTCGTGAACGCTCTCTCCCCAAAGCTCGCCGGCAAGCTCCAGACCTCTACCACCGTTATAAAGCTCATCCCGCTGTTCCTGATGGCAGTGGTCGGCGTCATCGTCGGCCTTGTAAGCCCGGCGCACATGCTACAGAGCAACTTTGCCACCGGCACCGTCTCCGGAAGTGTCGGCGCGCCGCTGCTGGCCGCAGTCTGCGCAACCTCCTTTGCCTATGAGGGCTGGATAATCGCGACCTCCATCAATGCCGAGCTCAAGGACGCAAAGCGCAACCTGCCCAAGGCGCTGATAATCGGCGGGATAATCATCATCGTCACCTATATCGCCTACTATGTCGGCGTTGCCGGCGGCGCGACCGTCGACGTTCTGATGAACGACGGCGCGACCAGCGCTTTCACGAACATCTTCGGCGGTGTGCTCGGCAATATTCTGAATCTTTTCATCGCCATCTCCTGCATCGGCACGATGAACGGCCTGATGCTCGGCTGCTGCCGCGGCATGTACTCTCTTGCCGC
>CAKTKV010000085.1 GCA_934572355.1 uncultured Oscillospiraceae bacterium | reverse complement strand
CGAGGAGACGAGCACCGTCGTCCCCCGCTCGGCGACGTCCGCGAGCAGCAGCTTCATTACCTGCCTGCGCATCACCGGGTCAAGCCCGTCAAGCGGCTCATCGAGCAGCATGTACTTCGGGCAGAGCGACAGCGCCAGCCAGAACGCCGCCTGCTTCTGCATGCCCTTTGAAAGCCGCTTGAACGAGCGCTCCGGCGCTATCCCGAAGGCCGGGGCAAGCTTGTTGTAGCGCTCCTCGCTGAAGTTTGGGTACATGCGTCGGTAGAGCAGCATCATGTCCTTTACCGATGCGCCGGGGTAGTAGAACACCTCGTCCGGTATGTAGGCTATCTGCGCCTTGACTTTGGGGTTTTCAAAAACCGCCTCGCTGTCATACAGAACCTCGCCCTCGTCCTGCCGGAGTATACCGGCCAAATGGCGTATCAGCGTCGACTTGCCCGCGCCGTTCGGCCCGACAAGTCCGTAGACCGCACCGTCCGGCACGGATATATCCAGCCCGTCGAGCGCGGTGAAGCCGTCAAAGCTCTTCCGCAGGGATCTGACTTCTATCATCTGTCTCTCCTCCTTGTATCATGGCGCGCATTTCCTCCTCGCTCACGCCGAGGCTGTGCAGCTCCGCCGCCAGTGCCGAGAGCTTTTCCATAAGCTCCGCCTTGCGCGCTTTGGCGGCATCGTTCTCGCGGCTGACATAGCTGCCCTTGCCGGGCACGGAGACGGTGTAGCCCTCCGCCTCAAGCTCCCGGTAGGCGCGCTGGATCGTGTTCGGGTTTATCGTCAGGCTGACTGCAAGCTCCCTTACCGACGGCAGCCTGCTGCCCTCGGTGAGCACGCCGTTTATGATAAGCTGACGCAGACCGTCCTTGACCTGCTCATATATTGGCCGCGAATCGCGGTAGTTCAGCTGTATCATTCATATTCCCCCCGTGCTAACTGTACTAATTTAATTAATACAGTTAATATATACCACTCCCCCGCCCTGCTGTCAATACATCCAATTCTTAAATTTGGCGGATGCTGGAAAAGGGTGTCGGTTTAGATGTGTCGTTTCGCAGTATCGAACCGCCGGTCGCTCCGCGGGGAATCCCTTGCCTCTCCCTATGGGAGAGGTGGCCGAGCACAGCGAGGACGGAGAGGGCAAGGTGCGCGCTAAATACTTGTGTTGCAGGCAAAAACGGCATGCCTTCATCTGCCACAGGCAGCGGAATACTGCTTTTTTCCTCTCAGTCACCTTCGGTGACAGCTCTCCCAGCTGGAGAGCCAAGGGGAAGCTGATCCACACACTCCGCACTCCTTCTCCCGACCAGCAAAAATTCGCGCCGCTCTTTCGAGCGGCGCGATGTGCGCATTATCGTTGTTTATCTCTCCTGCACCTGCTTGCCCGTCAGGTGCTCTATCGTTATCTCGTAAAGCTGCACCGCGCGGATAGACTGCGCTATCTCTTCATCTATCTCGCTCTTGTCGGGATAGTACTTCTCCGCGAGGGTACGCACCTTCTCCTCGGTCATGGCCGCGTCATCTATCAGATGGCAGCGCCCGAAAACGATGGTGCTCTGCGTGTAGGGCGCCCATTCGCCCTCCTTGTACTGGCTGTTTCCGTAGACCGTGAAGCAGACCTTGTCGCTCTTTTTCAGCGAGTCCACCTTGTGGCCGACCTTTGCGCCATGGAAATATATCTTGCCGTTTTCCATGTCGTAGAAGTAGTTGACCGGCAGCGCATAAGGATAACCGTCATCGCCGTTCACTGCGAGTATACCGCGCTTCTCATTCAGCAGCAGTTCCTTTGCGGCCTCATCGGATATCGCGTTCTTCTTTCTTCTCAGGGGGCTGAACATGCTTTCTTCCTCATTATTCAGCAGCAGCGCTTTCAGCTGCTGCAAGTCGTTCACGATATGGTCCGCTCCCGCGGCTGCAAGCTCGCCCTCCGCCGCGTAGCCGTAGCGCACTCCTATGCACTCAACGCCGCAGGCCTTCGCCCCGGCGACGTCATACTTCGTGTCGCCGACAAGGACAGTCTCTTTTTTATCAGCGCCAAGGGCGTTCATCGCGCGCGTCAGCACTGCCGCCTTGGAGTTATTGTTGCCGCTGCTGTCGCTGCCGGAGATGACCTCGAAGAGGCCAAGCATGTCCTCATCGCCCAGCAGCTTCTCTGCGAGGTGCTGTGGCTTCGAGGTCGCAATGCCGACATGCAGCCCCGCGTCGATAAGCTCACGGAGCAGCTCCTTTATCCCGGGGAATACCCGGCATTCATACAGGCCGATCGGCTGATAGCGCTCACGGAAATCCCCCGTCGCGGCTTCGGCATCCTCCTGCGAAAGATCAAATTTCTCCATGAACATGTCCACCAGCGGAGGACCCGCAAAGCAGCGCAGCGAATCAAGCTCCGCCGCGATCCCGCGCTTTGCAAGGGCGTATTGGACGGACTTGGTTATTCCTTCGACCGTGTCAAAAACGGTTCCGTCAAAATCAAACAGGATATATTTGTACATCCGATTCCTCCTTTGTTTGATTGAAATATAATTATAACCGAGCTGCGCCTTGATGTCAATCATGGCGCATGCTGCATATAATAGACCATGCTTTTATCAGGGGGTGCAGGTATGGACACTGTGTTTTTCCTCGCGGCAAATTCCGGCAAGGGCTTTTATTCGCTGTACGACGGCTTCCCGGAGCGCCGCGGAGTGTTTCTCAGCATAATCAAGGGCGGGCCGGGCACCGGCAAATCCGGCTTCATGCGCCGTATATCCGCCGCTGCAAAGCAGGCCGGGCTCGATACGGAGGAGATCATCTGCTCCGGTGACCCCGATTCGCTGGACGCGCTTTATATCCCGGCGCTTGGCCGCGCGTGGATGGACGGGACGGCTCCGCATGTGCTCGAACCGAAGGTCTTTGCCGCCGACGCGGGCTATGAGGATCTCGGCCGTTTCTGCGCTTCCCCGCTCGGGAAGGGCGACGCGGCACTTGCATGCGAGATAAACCGGGACTACAAGGCCGTGTACGCTCAGGCCTACAGTCTCCTTTCCGCCGCGGCACAGACGGCGGACTGCGCCCGTGAAGCGCCGCTCTCCTGCGCCGGGGCGGAGAAGATTAGTGAGCTTATCGGCGATGCGGGTGAACCGGGCTTTATCAAGCGCCGGTTTTTGAGCGCCGTGAGCTGCAAGGGGCGCGTCCGCCTTGCGGGGATGCTCCGCGAGCTTTGCAGCCACACCGTCATGCTCAGCGATGAGGGGCTGGAACACGCCGCACGGCTGGCGGAGGAAGCAGGACTTAGCGCCGTCATCTGCCCGCAGCCGCTGCGCCCGGATAGGCTTGACGCCGTGCTGCTGCCGGAGCGCTCCTTGGCCTTCGTTTCCCGCGCATGGGAGCGTGAGAGCGTGGAGAGCATCGAAGCCGAAGCGGAGGAGAACGAATTTGCTGCTCTGCGTGATGCGCTGCTGGATCATGCCTGTACCCTGCTTGCCAAGGCAAAGGGAATGCACGATGAGCTTGAGCACGTCTACCGCCCGTATATGGATTTCCCGTCGCTCACCGCGTATACCGACAGCGTCATCCACAGCCTGTTCGACTAAAAACATCGCCGGTCTGGTAGTTCAGATCGGCGATGCGATTTTATTGTCATCAGAAGCAGTAGATCATAGGGCAGCCGCAGGTCTGACCGCACAGCAGCTGAGAGCCGCAGAGCGCCAGCCACAGCGGGCTTAGATTGACGCGATGACCGTAACCGGTGGAGTAGCTGTCATAGAAATCGCGTCCGCTTTGCAGCTGTTCGAGCAGGCGGCGGTACTCCTCGTTGCCCGGTTCTATTTCGACCGCGCGCTTGGCATGCTCCAGCGCCGTGACCTTGTTGCCCATGTACATGTTCGCCCCGGCGGAGAGGTAGTACCACTTGCCGTCGCGCTCCGACATCGGAACTCCGGAGAGTGCGTTGAGCGCTTCGCGGTACATGCCGTTGCGGATGTAATTTTTCGCGGCGGTGTATTCGCTGCGTTCGGTCTGACGGTTCTGCTGCGCGTTCGACCAGCCGGTGAAATCGCCCCAGCTCGTCCACGGGTTCCAGCCGTATTGCTCATATTGGCCGTACTGAGCCCCGCCGTAGCCGTTATTGGCCTGCTGACCATAGGCGCCCGCCCTGGCGGTGCCGTTCTTTATCTGGTCGTAGGCGGTGTTGATGTCGTTCATCTTCCGCGCGGCCTCTTCGTCACCGGGGTTAAGGTCGGGGTGGTATTTCTTCGTAAGCTCGCGGTACGCTTTTTTTATTTCTTCGTCCGACGCGTCAGGAGAGACGCCCAGAACCTTGTATGGATCCTGATACATTTACAGGTCCTTTCTGCTGTATTTCTTATTGAATTGTGCCCACAGCCCTACACAGAGTATATTTTGCATCAGTCCCGCATCCTGTACCAGCGGGAGCTTATCGAAATAGAACACGCATTCGCCGAGCTGCATCTTCAGTATATCCCTGAAGCGCTGCTCGTTATCCTCCCAGCCGGCATAGTCCTTAAACGGGTTATAGCTTCCGGAAGCGGCATCGTCCTCAAGGTCGATGATCGCATCGCACAGGTAGATAAAGCGCCCCAGCGCGTGGGCCATCCGGCCAAGTGTGTCCGACCAGCGGTCGTCCTTATAGATAAATAGCTGCTCCATAAGCTCGCCGAAGGTATCGGCGGCGGCATCAGGCTCGCAAAGCCCCAATTTTTCTATCTCTCCGAGCTTTTCGATAGAGCGCTGCATCGCCCCGCACTGCCGCGGATAGCGCTCGGAAATCTCCTCATACCAGCGCTTGAGCGTCCTTGCCTCGGCGTAGGCTGTGAGGCTGCGGTCGTCATGCCAATCGTCTAGACATTTGAGATAAGCCAAGGCGACATTCATGTTCGCGGCATAGTCGCTTATCTCGTTCGTCATCCACTGCTGCCGCTTGGCCGGGTGGCGCGGGCAGACGCTCTCCCCGTGCTCCTCCTCCGGTTCATAGAGCGAGGAGAGCAGCAGCACAAGAAAGGTCAGGTCATAATTGAGCGTGAGCCTTGCGGCGGAGCCGAAGCAGCGGTCAAGGCTGCGGCACAGCCCGCAGTAGCACTCCTTATAGCGCTGCTGCTGTTCCTCTTCAAGCAGCTCCGATGCTGCGACAAGATACCCGAACATATCAGGTCTTCCCCGTGAAGGACGTGCCGCACTTGCGGCAGACTATATTGACCTTGCCGTGCCCTCTCGGGACGCGCAGAGTCGTCTTGCAGTTGGGGCAGGTGAAGAACTTATAGTCCTTGCGCTGCACCCAGCGCTCGTGCCGCACCTTGAACGCGGCGGAGACCTTGTACCTTGCGCGGATATACTTCCCGTTTTCCTCGCGGCGCTTATAAACGTTGCGGGAGAGCATACGGAAGTATGCGTACGCCAGCAGCACGAATACAAACGGATATACATATCTGCCTATCCCGTCCTTGAATATCGCCGCGATCAATAGCAGCACGATATCGACGAGCAGCAGAAAACGATTTAATTGGTCGTTGCCGTTGCGCCCGGCCATGAAGCGCGCCATTTTTTCTCTCATAGTCCACCTTCGATGATTGCGATAAGCATTCTTGCAGCATTGTCTGTCTTTTTTCTAAGAGAGCATTTTACCACAATGCGTATGTAAAACATCAAGAAAGTGTTAACTTCGGTTAAGAATTTGATATTTCCGATTATTTTTTGCTTTTGCACTCAAGCGACAGGCGTATTATCTCCTCGCACAGCTGCGGATATTCAAGTCCCTCAAGCTTCGCGGCCTTGGGAATAAGGCTGTTCGGCGTCATTCCGGGCAGGGTGTTGACCTCAAGGCACCATGCGCGCCCCTCGCTGTCGATGATGAAATCGCTGCGGGAATAGACCGAAAGGCCGAGGGCGTTGTGGAACTTCAGCGCCGCTTCGCAGACGGTCTGTCTGTCCTTTTCGCTGATGCGGGCGGGGCAAATTTCGCGTGCGCCCTCGTCGCCGCTCTGGTACTTGGCAACGTAGTCAAAGGTCGAGCCCTCGGGCGGGACGATCTCGATCGGACTCAGGCAGCGGCCGCCGAGAACCGGGACCGTAACCTCGGTGCCGCGTATCTTCTCCTCGACGACAATGCGATCACCGTACCTGAGGATATTGCGCAGGGCAGCTTCCAGCTCCTCGCGCGTGTCGGGCAGCTCCACGCCGATGGATGAGCCGCCGTTCACGACCTTAACCGCGCAGGGCAGCGGCAGCGTATCGAGCAGGCCGGGGATATCATCCTCGCCGTAGACGATCTCGCGCCACGGTGCGGTGCGGATGCCGTAGCTGTCCATGACGCGCTTGGCGACAGCCTTATCCATAGCCATCGCACTGCTGAGCGGGCCGGAGCCGGTATAGGGAACGCCGAGCAGATCAAGAGCGGCCTGAATTTTGCCGTCCTCACCGTCGGCACCGTGCAGGCCGAGAAAGACGCAGTCGGCAAGCGAGCATATCTCAAGCACGTTTTTACCGAGGCGGCTCGGGCTCTTGAGCTTGCGCGATGCCTTGACTGCTTCAAGGTCTGGCGCTTTTCTTTCGACCGCGACGCTGCCGCAGAAGCCGTCGGGGACGTCGAACGCGTCCTCAAGCGCACCGTCATAATTTTCAAGCCCCATGAACATATCGACGAATATAGCCTTATGGCCGAGGCTGCGCAGGGCTTTGCACACGGAGGTGCTCGTGACGAGCGCGACCTCGCGCTCGGTGCTTATCCCGCCGCCTAAAACAATGATTTTCAAGGATGATTCTTCCTTTCAAAGAGAAATAGATATCTCTAATAAGATACCACAACTGCGCCGCAAGTACAAGGAAAAAGGAGCGGCTCAACACATAAAAACCACCCCCACACCTGTCGTGCTTAGCACGGCGGGTGCGGGGGCGTTTATGCGCCGCGGATGCGGCAGGTGCTTATTTC
>CAKTKV010000084.1 GCA_934572355.1 uncultured Oscillospiraceae bacterium | reverse complement strand
ATTACGCAGATAGACCTGCCGGAGGATAAGACCAGCGGCCTCAAGGTCGCCATGAAGGTGCTCGACGGTATTGAGGATATCGCCATCTGCCAGCTCACCGGGTCGGACGTTGTCCGTCACCGCCTTGTTCAGAAGATCATCGAAGCCTATGAGGTGTACGATAAGAAAAACCCGGCGGAGCCGCCTGTCAAAAAGCTGCCGCCGAAAAAATTCAAGAGGAGCTGAGCCGGAACATGCAGCATGAAATTTATGTGAGCCGCGAGGCGGCAAAGCTTGGCCATAATGAGTCAGCCGGCTACATCAAAAAAGCGGTGAATATGGCGCTTGACGCAGAGGGAGTGGACGTGCCCTGCATTGTCAGCGTTATGTTAACCGATGACGACGGGATACACGCCGTGAACAAGGAGTTCCGCGATGTTGACCGCGCTACGGATGTTCTCAGCTTCCCGCAGAATGAGCTTGAACCGGGGCATTTTGACGCCGAAATGTGCGAGCGTGACCCGGAGACGGGACATGTTCTCCTTGGCGATATGATGATCTCTGTGCCCCGCTGCGAGGCTCAGGGAGAGGAGTTCGGCCACGGCTATAAAAGAGAGCTCATGTACCTCACGGTGCACTCGATCCTCCACCTGCTGGGCTACGACCATGTGGATGAGGGAGAAATGAAAAAGCAGATGAGAGCCCGCGAAAAGTTCATCATGGGCGACGATATGGATCAATAATACAAAATTACGGGAGAAAAAATACATGACTAAATCAGCGATGATAACCATATGCGGCAGGCCGAACGTCGGTAAATCCACCCTTACCAATGCCCTTGTCGGCGAGAAGATCGCCATCGTTTCCAATAAGCCGCAGACTACCCGAAACAGGATCACCGCCATTGTCGAGCGCGGCGAAACTCAGTTTGTGCTCATGGACACTCCGGGCTTTCACAAGCCGCGCACAAGGCTTGGCGACTATATGGTGAACGTCGTCCGTGAGAGCGTTGCAGATGTTGACTGCGTGCTCCTTCTTGTCGAGCCCATCGGGTCGATCGGCCCGCAGGAGCAGGCGCTTATCGAGCGTCTGCGCCAGACCGGCGCACCGGCAGTGCTCGTTATCAATAAAATAGACACCGTTGACAAGTCCAAGCTCCTTGAGGTCATGGCTGTCTACAGCGCTGCCTATGACTTTGACAGCATCCTCCCCATTTCAGCCAGAACCGGCGAGGGACTGGATGAGCTTCTCGCCGAGCTTGATAAATACGCTGTTGAAGGGCCGCATCTTTTCCCGGACGATATGATAACCGACCAGCCGGAGCGCCAGATCTGCGCGGAGCTCGTGCGCGAAAAGCTGCTCAAGTGCCTTGATAAGGAGATACCGCACGGCACGGCAGTCGAGGTCACGAAGTTCTCCGAACGCGAGAACGGCATAATCGATCTGGAAGTGACGATATACTGCGAAAAGGACAGTCATAAGGGCATTATCATCGGCAAAAAGGGCGCGATGCTCAAGAAGATAGGCGAGCTTGCCCGCGAGGATATCGAGGATTTCATGGGCACGAAGGTCTATCTCCAGACCTGGGTCAAGGTCAAGGAGAACTGGCGCGATTCAATGGCGTCCCTGCGCAACTTCGGCTTCACGCAGGATAACTAATTTTTCCCATACGTATTCCATGCGCCTTTGCAGATAATAAACGCAGAGGTGATTTGAATGAGCGCTGACCCTATATGGAAAGCATTCGCGGAATCGGGCGACCCGCTGTATTATCTGCTGTATAAGGCTGTCTGCATGGACACTGCGGCGGATAAAAAGCAGAGCGGGACGAAGCGGGAAAACAAGGATACGGGTCAGCAGACCCAGACTCTCGGATGATTGGTGTACATAGATGTTCAAAACGGTGAACGCCCTCGTGCTGAGGGAAGTGAGGTATAAGGAAGCCGACCGGATACTCACCCTGCTTACGGATACCGACGGGAAGATAACCGTCAAAGCGCGCGGAGCCTTGAGGAAAAGCAGCAAGACAGCCGCAGCGACCCAGCAGCTGACCTATTCAGAAATGACGCTTTTCGGCAATTTAGGCCGCTGGACGGTGAACGAAGCCACGGTGAAAGAGGGCTTTGACGGTCTGCGCACGGATATCGGGAGCTTTGCGCTGGGCTGCTATTTTGCCGAGTGCGCCGACGCATTGAGTGTTGAGGATCAGCCGGATGCGCCGCTGATGCAGCTTGCGCTCAACTGCCTCTATGCGCTCAGCCGCGGGATGTATGCGCCGGAGCATATCAAGGCCGCGTTCGAGCTGCGCCTGATGTGCCTTGCGGGTTATACACCGGAGCTTTCGCACTGCGCGGTGTGCGGCGAGGAAGAGCCGGGCGACCCGGTGCTTATGCTTGAGCGCGGCTGCGTGTGCTGCCGCCGCTGCGCCGCCGGCGCGGGGCGGACGGTGAAGCTCGACGCGGCGTCTCTAAACGCGATGCGGCATATCTGCTCGGTGCCTCCGAAGCAGATACTGTCCTTTTCACTTGAGGGGGAGGGGGCAAAGCGCCTGTCCGCTGCGGCGGAGGAGTACCTGCTGCTGCACACGGAGCGCCGCTTCCCGACGCTCGATTATTGGAAGAACGTGAAAATCTAACTGAATAATTATATAGGACAAGATATGAGCTTTTTTGAAAAATCACTTACAACGCTTGAGCTGCCGGCAGTTCTGACTATGCTTGCTGCCGAGGCCGTTGGCGATACGGCAAAGGAGCGCGCGCTTGCGCTCACGCCGTCCACGGATGAGGCCGAGGTACGACACAGGATAGAGGAGACGACGGCGGCGAAAACCATGATGGTCGTGCGCGGCAGTCCGTCATTTTACGGAGTTAAGGACGTGCGCGCATCGCTCGCGAGAGCCGACCTCGGCGGCGCGCTCAACACGCGCGAGCTGCTCGATATAGCGGGAGTGCTGCAATGCGCCCGCCTTGTGCGCGGCTACATCGCGGACGACAGCGTCGGCAAGACGCCGATAGACCACCTGTTCTACGCCCTGCGCACGAATAAATTCCTTGAGGAGAAAATAACCGGCTCGATAGTCGGCGAGGATGAGATAGCCGACGCCGCTTCACCTGAGCTTGCGACGATACGGCGGCAGATGCGCGCCGCGGCATCAAGGGCGAGGGAAGCGCTGCAAAAGATAATTTCCTCCCCAAGCTACGCCAAGGCTTTGCAGGAGCCGATAATCACGATGCGCTCCGACCGCTATGTCGTGCCGGTGAAGGCGGAGTTCAAGGGCTCCGTGCCGGGACTGGTGCATGATATTTCCTCCTCCGGGGCGACGCTTTTCATCGAGCCGATGGGCGCGGTGAAAGCGAACAATGAGCTGCGCGAGCTTGCAGCCAAGGAGAAGGCGGAGATCGACCGCATCCTTGCCGAGCTCTCCGCAGACTGCGCCGAGCACCGGGACGATATAAGCTCGGACTATGACGTGCTCGTCAGGCTCGATTTGATATTTGCCAAGGCAAAGCTTTCCTATAAGCTCAACTGCCAGCAGGCGGCGATGGACGAGCGGGCGATAGTTCTGCGCCACGCGCGGCACCCGCTGCTCGACCAGAGCAAGGCCGTGCCGATAGATGTGGAGCTGGGGGACACTTTTGATACGCTCGTTATCACGGGCCCGAACACCGGCGGCAAGACCGTCTCGATAAAGACGATAGGTCTGCTTGCGGCGATGAACCAGTGTGGTCTGCACATTCCGGCGGACGACGGCAGCAGACTGCCCGTATTCGCGCACATACTGGCCGACATAGGCGACGAGCAGAGCATTGAGCAGAGCCTGTCGACTTTCTCGGCGCACATGAGCAACATAGTTAACATAATATCCGAATGCGACGACAGATCACTGATACTCTTTGACGAGCTCGGCGCGGGAACCGACCCGACGGAGGGGGCGGCGCTGGCCATCGCGGTCATTGAGCACGTGAGAAGATGCGGCGCGATCGTCGCGGCGACGACGCACTATGCTGAACTCAAGGTCTACGCGACGAACGAGGCAGGGGTGCAGAACGCCTCCTGTGAATTTGACGTCGACTCACTGCGCCCGACCTATCATCTGCTTGTTGGCATACCGGGAAAGTCGAACGCATTTGCGATATCAAAGCGTCTCGGCCTGAGCGATGAGATCATCGAGGATGCGAAGAACCGTGTCAGCACCGAGAGCGCGAGCTTTGAAGCGACGATAGAGAAGCTTGAACAGACGCGGCTGCTGCTGGAAAAGGACAGAAACGAAGCGGCGCTGAAGCTGCGCGAAGCGCAGGAGAACGCGAAGAAGGCGGCGTTCCTCAAGGCGGAGCTCGAGGTGCGGCTTGACAAGGCCGACCTCAAATCCCGCCGCGAGGCGGAGCGCATCATTGCCGACGCGCGCGCGACTGCCGAACAGGTATTTGCGGAGCTTGACGAAATGCGCAAAGCGGCGGACAAGGATCAGGACGCACAGCGCGTGAACGAGGCGCGCGCCCAGCTGCGCCGCCAGCTCAACCTCTCCGAGCAGGCCTTGCAGAAGGAGCTCACGGACGACGAAGCGGACAAGGTGTCCGCCCGACCGGTGAAGGTCGGGGATGTGGTAAAGATAAAGTCCATGGGCGTCAAGGCGACAGTCATTTCCAAATCGCCCGACGGTGTATTGAGCCTGCGGGCGGGAATAATGAACGTGAGCGCGAAGGAGGACGAGGTGCTGCTGCTCGAAGGGGAGAAGGCGCCGGAGGCGAAGAGCAGCGCCGCAAGAAGCAGCTCACAGCTCAGAAACGTCAGCGTCGCAAGCGAAATTGACCTGCGCGGCATGGAGACGATAGAGGGCGTGCTCGCGGCGGAAAGATACATTGACAGCGCCGTTATGGGCAAGCTCAAGACCGTTACGATCATCCACGGCAAGGGAACAGGCGCGCTCCGCGCCGCCGTGCAGCAGATGCTCAAGAAGAATAAAAGCGTCAAATCCTTCCGCTTAGGGAGATTTGGCGAGGGCGAAGCGGGCGTGACTGTTGTCGAACTGAAATAAAATCCGTCGATGCGTCTGTTAAGAAATGTGAAAAACAACGAAACGGACGAAAGCTGTTGACGATTGGCTTAAAATTTGATAAACTGTCAGCACAGTCTTGTATTAGTATAAGGAGTGGCAAGTATGATAACCAAAGAAGTAGTCATTAACAATCAGGTAGGTCTTCATGCCAGACCCGCGACTTTCTTCATTCAGAAAGCCAATGAATTCAAGAGCAGCATTTGGGTTGAAAAGGAAGACAGACGTGTCAACGCGAAGAGCCTTCTCGGCGTTCTCTCTCTCGGGATCGTCAAGGGCACTGCGATAACCATCATTGCCGACGGCGCTGACGAGGAAGCGGCTATCGCCACCCTGTCGGAGCTGATCGATTCTGACTTTTCAGAGTAATCAGAGATAAAAAGGCGGAGGCGTGTGTACTTGTTACACACGCCTCTTTTTGAGTTATACCGGCGCTTGCCGTATCTGGGGGACACGATGAAAAAGGAAACCAAGGCTATGCTTGAAATGCTCGCGGCGGCAGCGCTCTGGAGCATTGCGGGAATAATAATGAAGTTCATACCGTGGAACGGCTTTGCTGTTTCGGGTATGCGCAGCCTTATATCGGGGCTGACATTCGTGGTGTATATGCGTATAAAGGGAATGAGGTTCGTCTTTACGAAGCAGACCTTTATCGCGGGGCTTTTCGCCGCGGGTGTGTACACCTGCTTTACCTGCGCAAACAAGCTCACCACGGCGGCAAACGCGATAGTGCTGCAATTCACCTCGCCGGTGTTTATCGTGATATTCACGGCGCTTATATATAAGACGAAGATCCGCAAGGCCGACCTGCTGGTCGTTATCTTCACTCTCTTCGGGATAGCGCTGTTTTTCTTCGACCAGCTCCAGCCGGGGTACATACTCGGAAACTTCGTCGCCATCGTGGCGGGGATGTTCATGGCGGGGATGTTCATGGCGGTCGGCGACCTTGAGGGCGAGATGCGCTTCTCGGCGATAATGATCGGCCAGTTCCTCACATTCCTGATAGGGCTGCCGTCTATAATAATAACGAAGCCTGAGTTTACTCTTACGGCGACCGCGGGCATAATCATACTCGGCGTGTTCCAGCTCGGCATAGCATATATACTCTATGTGAAGTCTACGAAGTACTGCCCGCCGCTTGCCTGCAGCCTGCTCGGCGCGGTGGAGCCGCTCCTCAACCCCGTCTGGGTGCTGATATTCTACGGTGAGAAGCCGGGCGTGTTCGCGCTTATCGGCGGCGTGGTCGTTATCGTGACGATAACGGTATGGTGCATCAAGGGGCAGGAGAAAGCCCCGGAGGAAGCAAAGGCCTGACGCAGGCCGGAGGAAAGTCATGCTCGATTCGCTGCGTGAAAAAGCAAATAATCTGCCGCTGCTGCCGGGCGTGTACATCATGCTCGACGAGCACGGAGAGGTCATATACGTCGGCAAGGCGAAGAAGCTGAAGAACCGCGTCAGCAGCTATTTCCACGGGGAGCATCTGCCGAAGGTGGAGGCCATGGTGGAGAAGGTGCATGACTTCAACGTCATTGTCGCGGGCAGCGAGTTCGAGGCGCTGGTGCTGGAAAACTCGCTCATAAAGCAGCACAAGCCGCACTATAACATCCTGCTCAAGGATGACAAGGGCTACCCGTTTATCAGGCTCGATCTGCATGAGGAGTACCCAAAAATGACGCTGACGAACCGCGCAGGAAAGGACGGGGCAAAATACTTCGGCCCCTTCGGCGGGCGCAGCCAGACCTACGACATTATAAGCACGATTTCCAAGGCACTGCTGCTGCCGGACTGCTCGCGGAAATTCCCGCGGGATATCGGCAAGGAGCGCCCCTGCCTCAACTACCACATGGGCAGCTGCGCGGGCTGGTGCCTGAAGGACAGCAGTGC
>CAKTKV010000083.1 GCA_934572355.1 uncultured Oscillospiraceae bacterium | reverse complement strand
ATATCGTCCGGCAGGATGCGCCCGTAGGCGACGACGACGAGGATATCCGGCTCCAGCGCCTTTATCTGCGCAAGCGCCGTACCGTCGCGCATCTTCACCGGCTGGAACACCGGCAGACCGTTCTCCAGCGCAAGCTCCTTGACCGGCGACGCGCACAGCTCCATGCCGCGGCCCTTCGGCTTGTCCGGCTGGGTGAACACGCCGACGACGTCGAACTTTTCATCTATCAGTTTTTTCAGTGAGGCCGACGCAAAATCCGGCGTCCCCATAAAAACAATGCGCATATCTTCAGTATTCTCCGTTGCTCATTTCTTCCTCTGTCAGCATGCGTTCGCACTTCTCGGTGAACAGAATGCCCTCCAGATGGTCTATCTCATGGCAGAAGCAGCGCGCGGTAAGGCCCGTGCCCTCGACCTCGAACCATTCGCCGAAGCGATCCTGCGCTCTGACCTTAACGTTCATCGGGCGCTTCACAAGCCCGTACTCGCCCGGTACGCTCAGGCAGCCCTCGGGGCCGTCCTGCTCGCCGGAGGTCTCGATTATTTCGGGATTAATGAGTTCGATGACGTACTCGTCCTCCCCCTCGGGGACGTTGGTTTCGAGCACGAGCACCGCCCTGCGCAGTACGCCCACCTGCGGCGCTGCAAGGCCGACGCCGTTTGACTCGGCAAGCGTGTCCGCCATATCGTCGAGCAGCTGATGCAGCCGCGCATTGAAATCCGTCACCGGGCGGCACTTTTTGTTCAGCGTCGGATCGCCCTGTGTAAGTATATGTCTGAGTGCCATTCTGTCCTCCAGTCGAATATCGAATATATAGATTCCGGTTCATTCCGCGGGGTCGTTATCCGCGTAAACCGAAACATCCGAAAATCTCTTGTCCGTGCAGCACTCGATCACAAGACCGGAAACGATGCCGCGCAGCCCCGAGAGCTTCTTTCCGTAAATTATGACTCTGTAACGGTACCTGTTGTTCACCTTGACTACCGCCAGCGGAGCCGGGCCGAGCACCACGGCACTGCCGTCGCGCCCGATGATATTGTCGAGCCTGTCCCGCACATAGCGGCAGGCCTGAAAAACATGCGCCTCGTTTAGTCCCGAGGCCGTCACCGTCAGCATCTCGGAAAACGGCGGCGTGTTCTGGAGCCGACGCAGCTGGATCTCTGACTCGTAAAAGTCGTCATAGTCCTGCCGTGAGGCCTGAAGTATCGTCTCGTTCTCCGGGGTGAAGGTCTGGATGATCGCCCGACCGGGCTTGCTGCCTCTCCCGCTTCGGCCGACGACCTGCGTCAGCAGCGAGAAAGTGCGTTCACCCGCGCGGAAGCTCCCGGCATACAGGCTCTGGTCAGCGCTTATCACACCGACTAGGGTGACGTTCTCGAAATTCAGCCCCTTGGTCACCATCTGGGTCCCGACCATGATAGGGATCTTTTCATTTTTGAACCGCTCGAACAGTGCCTCATGCGAGCCTGCGGCAGTCACGGTATCTGTATCGAGCCGTATGACCTCCGTGTCCGGGAAAAGCTCCTTCAGCTCCGTCTCTATCATCTGCGTACCCGCACCGACGTGCTTGAGTTCTCCCCCGCACTCCGGGCAGCTGTCGTCCAGCCATTGCGAATATCCGCAGTAGTGGCACATGAGCCGCCGATTCGCGCTGTGATAGGTCAGCGAAACGCTGCACCGCGGGCACTTATAGGTATACCCGCATTCTCCGCAGCTTATAAGCTTGTTTGCACCGCGGCGGTTTATGAACAGTATGCTCTGCTCGCCGCGGCTGATGTTCTCGCCGAGCTCCTTGCGCAGCTTTTCGCTTATGTCCGTGCCGTTGCCGCGCCGAAGCTCACGCTTCATGTCGACTATCTCCACCTGCGGCAGCTGCATGTCATTATATCTGCCGTGCAGCGTGAAGAGCGAATAATTACCCTGCCGTGCCTTATACATGCTCACAATGTCCGGCGTCGCCGAACCGAGCAGCAGCAGGCAGCCCGCCTGTGCACAGCGATATATGGCAACATCCCGCGCGTTGTAGCGTGGGCTGTTCTCCGATTTATAGGTCTCCTCCTGCTCCTCATCAATAATGATAAGCCCAAGCTTATCCGCCGGGGCGAACACCGCGCTGCGCGTGCCTATCACGAGCCTTGCCTTACCGGAGCGGACGCGCTTGAACTCATCGTAGCGCTCCCCGACCGAAAGGCTGCTGTGCAGCACAGCGACGGTATCGCCGAAGTGCGAGGAAAAGGTCTGAATCATCTGCGGTGTCAGAGCGATCTCCGGCACCAGCAGTATCACCGAGCGCCCGCGCGCAAGCTGCTCGGTTATAAGATGGATGTAAACGCTCGTTTTTCCGCTCCCGGTCACGCCGAAGAGCAATGCGGCTCCGCTCTTACCGGACATGGCAAGAGCGTTTATGCCGGTAAACGCCTGCTGCTGCTCATCATTGAGAACGGGCAGCGGCTCGATATCGCCGAGGTGTATCTCCGGACGCCTGAAGGTCTCCTTTTTATACAGCTCCACAAAGCCTGCTTTGCACAGCGCGGTCAGCGACTGCCTTGACGCGCCGGTGTGTTTGAGCAGATCGCGGCTCGGCAAGCACTCGAACGAGCACAGCTGCTCAAGCAGCTCCGCCTGCTGCGGCGCCCGCCTGCGCTTGGCCGCGGCATAGCGCGAAGCCTCCTCAGGGGAGACGCACAGCCGCGTCATTTCGACGGTCTTATCCTGCACCTTCGTGCGGCCCTCATCGTCGAACCATAGCCCCGCCGGGAGCATGGCCTTTACCGCGTCATAGACCGTGCAGAAAAAGCGCTCTCTCATGAACAGAGTGAGCTTTATCTGCTCGCGGCTAAGCAGCGGCTCCTCATCAAGAACCGCCGTGATCGCCTTGAGCTTTTCATACTCGCTCCCGTCCGAGACGGCGAGGATTATCCCCTCGCTCCTTCGGTTGCCGTGCGAAAACGGAACGTACACCCTGACGCCCGGCACTGCCTTTTCGGCAAGCTCCGGCGGGATCAGATAGTCATACGGCTTGTCCACCCAATATGTCGCGGCTGCGACCGCGATTTTTGCAACTGTCTGAGCCATACCGGTACGCTTCCCCTGTTCAGGCCGGTTCTTTATTCTTCTTTGGGCTCAATGCTGAGCTTGCCGGTATAGACCTCGTCTATCGCGCTGGAAACTGCCTTACGCTCAAGGGGAGTTTCCTCTTCCTCGGCCTCGGCGGAAAGCTCTCTTGCGCGCTTTGCAACGAGGTTCACAAGCTGATAACGGCTGCCGATCTTGTCGACCAACTCTGCCACAGGGGGATAAAGCATCATAATAATTACTCCTATCTGCCGCGTAAGGGCCGCGGCGCGCCATATTCAAAATTGATTATGCTTCCTTGAGGTAATGCTCACGGCCGGCGTAGCGGCAGCTCTCCGCGGTGATTATCGCGGCAAGCTCCTTGGCGGCCTTTTCGGCATCGTCGTTAATGATGATGTAGTCATAGAAAACCGCTTCCTCATATTCCTGACGGGCGCGGATAAGCCTCGCCTCGATGGCTCTGTCGGTATCGGTCCCGCGGCCTCTCAGGCGGCGCTCAAGCTCTGCCATGGACGGCGGGATAATGAATATCTTGACCGCCTCCGGCATCTTCTCGTTGATCTGCCGCGCGCCCTGTACCTCGATATCGAGTATCACGTTCTTGCCCTCGTCCAGCTTCTCCTGCACGTAGGCGCGCGGAGTACCGTAGGAATTGGCGACGTACATTGCGTGCTCAAGCAGCTCGTCGTTTGCGACCATCTCGTCAAAGCGCTTGAGGTCAACAAAGAAATATTCCTTGCCGTCGACCTCTCCGGGTCTCGGCTTGCGGGTCGTCACCGAAACGGAGAAGCACATATCGTCCCTGTCCTCAATGGCCTTGAAAACGACCGTGCTCTTACCTGCTCCGGACGGCCCGGAAATAACAAACAGCTTGCCCTTATCCTTCATCTTTTCCATCCTCCCCATTTTTATCTTCACAGCGCGCCGCGACTGTCTCCGGCGGCAGCGCCGATAAAATTACGTTCCCGCTGTCCATGACGATCACGGACTTGGTGCTGCGTCCGAACGACGCATCGATCAGCAGGCCGCGCTCGCGCACCTCCTGGATCATTCTCTTTATGGGCGCCGACTCTGGGCTGACTATGGAAATGATGCGCCCGGCGGAGACAAGGTTGCCGAACCCTATGCTTACAAGCTTCATACCGCCCCGCCTTACTCTATGTTCTGTATCTGTTCTCGAATCTTCTCTATCTCGGACTTGAGGTCGACGACAACGTGAGCAATATCGGAGCTCTGGCACTTTGAGCCGATGGTGTTGGCTTCGCGGTTGAACTCCTGGATGAGGAAGTCTATCTTTCTTCCCGTGGGGGAGCTGCCGTTTATCATGGTCTTGAGTTGGCTCATGTGGCTGCGCAGACGCACCGTCTCCTCGTCGACCGCGACGTGGTCGGCGAAAACCGCGGCTTCGGCAAGGATGCGGCTCTCTTCGATACCGGCCGTGCCGAGCACCTCCGCCATCCTCGCTTCGAGGCGGGTGCGGTACTCTGCGACGGTCTTTGGGCTCTCCTTCTCTATCTTCGTGACGAGCGCATCTATCGAGGCGAGCTTCTCCGTCACATCGTCTCTCAGCTTCTCGCCCTCGCGCAGACGCATCGCGTCAAAATCCTGAAGCGCAAGCTCCGCTATCTCGACTATACCCTGGGATATCGCTTCGGCGTCGAGGTCGTTCTTCTCGACCGTGAGCACGTCCGGGAATCTGCTGACGCTCAGCGCCGTCACATCGTCGGGAAGCGAATACTCCTCGGCAATGTGCCTTATCGCCTCGACATAGCCGCGCAGCAGCGGCTCATTGACCTTGACGCTCATATCGCCCGCAGCAGACGAATCAACGCTCACAAAAACATCGACCTTGCCGCGGCTTATGTGCTTCTGCACAACGGACTTGACAGCGTCCTCAGCAAAGAGGAAGCTTCTCGGCATACGCACCGAGGCGTCCAGATACCTGTTGTTCACGCTCTTGAGCTCGACCGTGATCCCCAAGCCCTCGACAGTGCCCTTCGCGCTGCCGTAACCCGTCATACTTTTTATCATGTTCCCTCCACGTTATTCCTCGTTATTGAATTGGATTATATCAAAGGTGATATTTTGAGTTTTCTTTACGCGCTGGCTTATGACTATTATCGCCGCGCCGAGCAGCAGTCCGATGAAGCTCGCTAAAATGCAGATGCCCTCGCTCGCCCCGGCCGAGTACGCGATGAAGTACCCCAGCAGTATCATCACTATCGGCAGGATATACACCAGCAGTGCCGCGCCGAATATCTTTGACGACTTGCTCTGGATTATAACTCTCTGCCCCGGCTGCGCATCAATGAGGTTATTCGCCGGGGTCTTGAGCTCGCTCTGAAATATGCAGCTTTCGCAGTTGCCGCAGTTGCTGCCGCATGCGGTACCGCGCGTGACCACGACCTCCGCCATGCCGTCGGGCAGCCGCCTTGTCACTATTGCTTCCTGTGTCATCAGCTTACCTTCCTGATCTCTATCGATATCGTATTTTCGCCTATTGCGCCGACGTCAGTAAAGCCGTCGACATAGACCTTGACCTGCGGCATGTAGGTCCCCGTGGATTCCTTATAATCCGTAAGGTCCGCAACCGCACGGATGTTCTCATCCTTTATCTGCGCCAGAGCCTCGGGCGTGCCGCGCAGCGTTATCTCCTTGCTCTCGGTGATTATATCCGCCTCATAGCCCTCGGTAGCGTTGATGCAGGAGAAATTCGTGACCCTGAACGTCTTTGTTTCGAGCCCGACTATCTCTACCGTCACCGTCGCCTTTGTGATGCCGGTGGTGTTTTTAAGCTCATTATCTATCGGTATCGTATAGGTCTCGGTAAAGGTGGAGCTGAAGTCCGTCAGATCTATAGTCGCAAGAGTGATCTTGTTCATGCCCGCGAGCAGCGCGGAGTCTCCCGCAAGCGTCACAGACACGGGATCGATCGTGATCTTCGTATTCGCCTTTGTCGCGCCCGCGCCCTCTATGATGTTCACATCAAGGTTTACCTCCTTGAGCGTCAGCAGCGGAAGCGTCGCGGTGACGACGTCCGTCGAGAAGCTGATGCCGGTCGTGGGACACGGCTCGTTGTTTGCGTCCATCAGCGTAAAGCCTGTCTCCACGGAGTAGGTGCTGTCGACGTTCTCCTTGCCGAAGGTGACCCATGCGTATTCAACGTCCTTCAGATATGCCTCGGAACCGGTTATCGTGATCGTCGACGGCTCAAACACCGGCATCTCCGCCGTGTAGCCCTCGGCAAGCGAACCGTCAAAGCTGCCGCGCACCTGAATGGATTTCGAGGTCTGCGCCGAGACCATGAAGTTTATCGTCTCGGGCGTCCGGCGGCTCTCAGAGAGCTTGCTCGTATCCGTGCCGTCGGGGTAAACTATCGTATACTGCTGCGAGGTGTACGCCGCACGTGATAGCTTGCTGACATCGACCTGCGCGACGAGCTGATCCGAGCTGATCGAGCCAATGATGCGCCGCGGCCCTACGACCTCGACCGTTACGGTGCTCGTGTCCATATCGGTCACGACAAGGTTTTTTGAATCCCTCAGGATATCCTCGCCTACAAGCTCGACCTTGACGCCTCTGAACGTGGTCTTGGACTCGTCCGTCTCGACGCTCGTGACGTACACCCATATAGCGAGGGACGCCAGCAGCGACACGATCATCCAGAACGCCTTGCTGTTATAAATTTTCTTCATCCTGCTTCTCGTCGACATTGGCATTTACCTTAAAGAAATTTCTGATATTGTCCATGAAGCTGTGCTTTTCCGTGCTGTCTTCTTCGCGGATAAGCTCGCTCCTGAGGAGCTTATCAAGAGCCTCACCGCTCAGGTGCCGCTTCAGCATCCCATCCATTG
>CAKTKV010000082.1 GCA_934572355.1 uncultured Oscillospiraceae bacterium | reverse complement strand
AAAGGGAAACGAACAATGAGTAAATGGAAGAATGAAGATGAGATGTTTGCGCTCATGCGCGAAAAGCTCTATACGCCAGTCGTCGGAGATATCCTTGACCAGAAAGGCTATGTGCATCAGTTCCTGCCGCCTGATATCCGCCCGCTCAATCTGTCCTCAAAATTGGCCGGGTGTTCCATATGCAAAAGCTCCCACCATAGGTGGGGGCTTTTGCATATAATGAAAGCCGTTGGGATTCGAACCCGAGGGCTCTTAGCAAAGCGCCGGGTGCGCTTTGCAACCCGAGGTGGCCTGCCGCGCACGGCAGGTCGAATCCCTCACTCTCCGCCACGAAGAGAATCCCCTGCCGTCGGCAGGGGATTCTCTTCATAATGGAATTAGAATGAGCATACACCGTTCCGTTTCCTATCGCAGCATAAGCCCTCAGCCGATACTGATCTTCCATTTGACTTGCTCGACAAGTGCTGTATAATTGACATATATCAAATATACCGAGGTGTTGGATGTAGCAGATAGCGACCGCCGCGTGAGAAAAACGAGCATAGCTATAGATAGTGTCGGCATCGGGAAGATATTTTACGTATTCCGCCGTCGCCGAATCCGCCATGGAAAGCCCCTCAAGCTTGTTCACCTTCGCTGCCGGGATGACCAAGCCCCATATGCCTAGCACAACTGCCGCAGTTAAAGTGACCGCAAGCACAATGAGTAGTACTCTTTTGAAAGTTTTCATGTTGATACCCCGTTTTCGGATAGATGCCATCTTCAATAAAATCTCCAAATGTCGCGTAATAGACATTTGGAGATATTACTGTCGTGTATATGAAATCTTTTGATCAGCAGTCTAAGTTCACTGCTCAGAAAATACTTTCATCTGTTCTCAAAATTGGCAGGGGATTCTCTTCTCCCCGCACTTCATGAATATATTCCCCGCGCTGGGAAAAACTGTTTCGTATAAGGCTTTGCCGCGTCATGCGGCCTTGTCCTGACTGTTTTTCACGGGAGAATATCATGGACAGTATGAACCTCGCACCCTATATAGATAATGAAAGGCTCGCCGATTACGCCGTATCCTGCGCGCGGCTTCTCAAAAGCACCGGTACGCAGTCCGGCACCGAGGCCGCGCTGCGCCTGCATGAGAGCATCCGCGAGCTGCGCCGCTGCCGGGACACGCTCCACCGCCGATATACAGGCGCTCCCGCTGTCCCCTCGGGCTGCGAGTGGCTTCTTGATAACTGGTATATGATCCAGCGCGAAGGCCCTGCCGCCGAGGATGAGCTGCGCCATGCGCGCTCCCTGCGCCGCTGCCGCGATGGACTCATCGTCACCGAGCTTTGCCGCACCCTGCTGCAGTCGGGGCACGGGAGACTCACCGAGCAGCGCTGCCGTGTCTTTCTCGAAGCTTTCCAGAGCGTCACGGTGCTGCGCCGGGGCGAACTGTATCTTTTCCCCGCCGCCATGCGCGTCGCGGTGATACAGGCTCTTGCCGCCGTCTGCCGCGACATGCTCAATTCCCCGGACGCCGAAGCCTACGCGCAGGAGCTTGAGGCGCTGTTTTCCTCTCTGCGCCTGCTCTCCTCCATGGACATGGAGCGCCTGCTTGATTCTGTCGATGTGTGCAGCGCTATTCTTTCCCGCGACCCCACCGGGGACTACCCCAAAATGGATCGCGAGACAAAGGCCGAGTATCTTCGCCGTCTTGAAATAATGGCCGCGCGGCGCGATGTTGAGGAGTACACTCTTGCTTCCGAGCTCATCGAAAAGTCACAGGCGGAAAACCGCCATGTCGGCTTCCTGCTGCTGCGCGAGCCCGGCAGGTGGGGCGCGGCGCTGTATATCGCCGCGAATGTCCTGCTCACTCTTTTTATCAGCCTCTGCATTTCCTTCTCCCTCGGCAGCCTTTGGCTCGCGGCGCTGCTGCTTCTGCCCGTGTCGGAGCTCGTGAAGGCCGCGGTGGACTTTCTCCTCATGCGCGTTGTGCGCCCACGCCCCATGCCGCGTCTTGATCTGAGCGAGGGCGTGCCCGAGGAGGGAAAGAGCATCTGCGTTATCTCCGTCATCCTCGGCAGCTGTGATGCGCAGCGCCTTGAAGCCCTGCGCCTTGCCAGCCGCCGCGAGGGGAAGAATCTCAGCTTCGGTCTGCTCGCCGACCTGCCAGGAGCCGCGACAGCCGAAACGCCGCGCGATGCACAGCTGCTGCGCGATGCGCAGGGCGCCATTGACGCGCTGAATGAAAAATACGGCGGCGGCTTTTACCTCTTCACCCGAGAAAGAAGCTATAACGGTGAAAGCTACTGCGGGCATGAGAGAAAGCGCGGCGCGCTCATCGAGCTTGCAAAGCTCCTCTGCGGGGAGGATAGCGAGCTCTCCGTCACCGGGGACGAAGCCGCCCTGCGCGGTACGCGCTACATCATCACCCTCGATGCCGATACCCGCATATACCCCGGCTCACTTTCACTGCTGATCGGTGCGGCGATGCACCCGCTCTGTACACCGGTGATAGACGAGGGGTCAAACGTGGTCGTTTCGGGTCACGCGATCATCCATCCGCGGATAGAGACGGAGCTTGAAAGCGCAAACTCCACGGACTTCTCCCTGATCTTTGCCGGTGCCGGCGGCTGCGATCCGTATTGCAGCCTCTGCGGTGAGCTTTATATGGACGCCTTCGGCAGCGGCGGCTTTGCCGGCAAGGGGCTCATCGACCCCAAGGCGCTGCTGCGCTGCACGGCAGGGCGCTTCCCGGATGGGCGCATCCTCTCCCATGACGCGCTTGAAGGAGCCTGCCTGCGCGGCGCTTACATGAGCGACGCCGAGTTTTCCGACGCCTTTCCCGATAAGCCCCTTGCATATTTTAAGCGCCAGAACCGCTGGATACGCGGCGATTGGCAGAACGCCCGCTGGATATTTGCCCGCGAGCTTTCGGATATCGACCGCTTCCGCCTGTTCGATTCGCTGCGCCGCTCGCTCGTCGCGCCGCTGACCTTCATCGCGATCCTCTGCGGCTTTTTCATGTCCGCGCAGGGGCTTGCCCTCGCAGCATGGGCGGCACTGCTGGCACTGCTGAGCAGCCTGTTCCTATCGCTTATCGACCGCAGTCTTTCCCAGTGTGAGCATGTCCGCCTGAAGCGGCACACAAGGCTCCTGACCGGGGCGGGCGGCGCTATTGTGCGCACTTTCATGCGCCTGTGGCTGCTGCCGTTCGAGGCGTGGGTCTCCGCCGCGGCGATACTGACAGCGCTGTGGAGAATGCTTATAAGCCACCGGAAGCTTCTCCAGTGGCAGACCTTTGCGCAGACCTCTGGTGGGGAGCAGCTGGGCGAGAATGTCCGTGCGATGTGGGTCTCCGTCGTGACGGGCGTGCTGCTCATGGCCTTCTCCCCGGCAATAATCGGCAAGAGCGCGGGCTTCATGTGGCTGCTCTCCCCCGCTGCTGCGGCGGCGCTGGCGCTGCCGGCCTATAAGGGCACTGAACTTGCCGCGCGTGACCGCGAGCTGCTGCGCTCCGCGATGGCCGCCTGCTGGCGCTATCTCAAGGACTTTTCCACGGCGGAGGACAACTTCCTGCCGCCCGATAACTTTCAGGAGCAGCCGCCGACGGGCGCCGCGCACAGAACGTCGCCGACGAACATCGGCCTTGCGCTCGCAGCGGCGGCAGTATCGGCCGAGTGCGGGATAATCCCGCGCAAGGAAGCGGCTGGCTATATTTCTCGAGCCGCGGCAACGCTTGGAAAAATGCCGCGCTGCATGGGACATTATTATAATTGGTACGATACGCGCACTCTCGCGCCGCTCTCCCCGCCGTTTATCTCCACAGTCGACAGCGGGAACATGTACGCGGGGCTCCTCTGCACAGCAAACGCGCTCGACACATGGGGCGAGGCAGAACTATCCTCAAGGCTGCGCGCGATCATGGCCGGGATGGATTTTTCCCCGCTTTATGACAGGGTGCGCGGCCTGTTTTATATCTGCTATGACACTATAAATGCTGCCGGGAGCGGCGGCTGGTACGACCTCATGGCGAGCGAGGCGGTGCTGACAAGCTACATCGCCGTCGCGAAAGGCGATGTGCCGATGCGACACTGGCGCGCCTTGAGCCGCGCGCAGCTCCAGAAGGACGGCTACCGCGGCCTTGCAAGCTGGACGGGGACGATGTTTGAATACCTCATGCCCGCGCTGTTCCTGCCGCTCTACCGGGCGAGTCTGCTCTTCGAGAGCAGCCGCTTCTGCCTGTATGTGCAGAAGCGCCGCCATTTTGCGGGCAAGCCCTGGGGCATATCCGAAAGCGCGTTCTATTCGCTCGACGCCTCCCTGTGCTACCGCTATAAGGCGCACGGCTGCCCCGACCTTGCCCTCAAGCGCGGGCAGGAGAGCGACATGGTCATCTCCCCATACAGCAGCTTTCTCGCCCTCGCGGTCGACCCCATCGCCGCGGTGCGCAATCTGCGCCGCCTGCGCGATATTGGGGCCTACGGGCGCTGGGGATATATAGAGGCGCTGGACTTCACGCCCGGGCGCTGCCGCCGCGCGGACGGAGAACAGGTGCGCTGCTACATGGCGCACCATGTCAGCATGAGCCTGCTCGCCGCAGCGAACGCGGCGGACGGCGGCTGTGTGCAGAAGCTGTTTATGTTCGATCCGTCAATGGCGGCGTACACGCTGCTGCTTCAGGAGAAGCTGCCTGACTCGGGCGTCGTGATGCGGCGGGACAGCTCGCCCGTACCGGAGCGCCCGCGCCAGCATGACAAGAGCCGCTGGGAGCTTCGCGGAAGCGAAGAGAACACAGGGGCTCACGCCTGCCTGCTCTCAAACGGGGCCTACAGCATCCGCGTCACAGACGATGGGAACAGCGCCGCATTCTTGGGCGGCTGCTGCGTATACGACTGCATGCGCCCGGAGGACACGCTGAGTCTCAGGCTTGACGGAAAAAGGCTGCTGCCTGCCGGCGGAGAATACGCATGGACGCTGAGCGAGGATCACGCCGCGTGGAGCTTTGAACAGGACGGCGCGCAGTGCGCCGTGACGCTTGCGGCCATCGACGGCGAGCTTGGAGAGCTTACAGAGGTGCAGCTTCGCGGGGCGGGGCGCGCGGAGCTTGAGCTCGGCTTTCGCCCGGTGCTCGCCGCGCCGCGCGATATGGAGAGCCACAGCGCGTATTGGAAGCTCGGCATGACGGCACAGGAGGGTGAAAACTGCATCCTGCTGCACCGGCTGCCGAAGGGCGATAAGCCGGGGATATGGCTGTGCCTTGCCTGCGATCACCCGGCCAACTTCACGGCCGACGAGCAGGGCGGCGCAAAAGCGCTCGTCTCCCCGTATCTGTGCGCGGCGGTGACAGTGCCGCAGACCCGCGCGGGTCAGGCGGCCACACTGCGTTTCGCCCTCTGCATCGGGACGGACGCACAGTCTGCCCATGACGGCGCGGCGCGCATATTAGCTTCCGGAGCCTGCGGCGGGAGCATGCCGGATGCGGCGGCGATACACCTCGGCATGAACGCGGCAGAGCTTGGCGCGGCGATGGAGCTGGTGCTGCCGCTGTGGAGAAACACGCTCTCAAACGCTGCGCCGCAGAGCAAGCTTTGGCGTTACGGCATCTCCGGTGACCTGCCGATAATATGCTGCGACGGCGGCGCGGTGGAGACGGAAAAGCTATTGCGGCGCTTCTGCCTGCTCAAAAGCTGCGGGCTCGACGCGGAGCTTGTTTACCTCACGCGTGAGCAAGGCGAATACCTCCAGCCGCTGCTGCGGCACATCGGGCAGGTGCTCGCACCGGTCGGGCTGGAAGCGCTCATAGGCAGTCCCGGCGGCGTGTTCACAGCGCCGCTTGAGGCTGCGGAAACGGTGAAGAGCCGCGCCGCTGTCGTCATCGGGGAAGCGCAGAAGCAGTATCACCCGCTGCGCGAACCGGAGCTGAGTGCCCGCCGTGACGTGGACGCTGTTCCGAAATACAGCTGGGACAACACGGAATTCACATTTGAAGTAAACAACACTCTCCCTGCGCGGATATGGCAGCACATCATAACAAACGGCAGCCTCGGCGCGATAGCCGCGGACATCGGCCCGGCAGGGCTGTGGTACAAGAACGCGCGGGAAATGCCGCTCATCGCACCGCCGGTGGATATATACGATGTACGCAGTCCGGAGCGGCTGTACGTCATGCATGGCGGCAAGCCCGTCAGTCTCTTTGCCGCGAACGACGGCTTTGCCTGCCGCGTGAGCTTCATGCCGGGCTGCGCAGAGTGGGAAAAGGACATCGGCAAAAACAGGATCAGGACGCGCCTGTTCATCCCGCAGGGGCTGGATGCGCGTGTGCTGCTCATCGACGGGGCGGAGGGCCTACCGCTCATCTGGGAGCTTGAGCCCGCTCTCGGCGGGAAGAGCGGAGCCTGCCTGCGCATCGAGGGGGAGCCGGGGCTTATCCGCCTCTCAAGCCCGGATTCGTACTATCCCGGAGTGCAGATGCTCATCGGGAGCAGCGCGGAGCTTGACGCGGAGACTGGTTTCATTCCTGCCGGGCTGCGCATAAAGCTAAACACCGGTGCGGAGACTGTGCTCTGCTGCGGCTGCTGCACGGAGACGGAGCTGCGCGAGCTGTGCACACCGGACACCGCGCGCTCGCTCCTGAGCGCCGTATCCGCGCGCTGGGCAAGACTCCTCGGGGCGTTTTCGCTGCGCTGCGGAGACAGTGCGATGGAGCACTATATGAACGGCTGGGCGGTCTATCAGACTGTCGCCTGCCGCCTCGAGGGGCGCAGCAGCATATACCAGAGCGGCGGCGCGCTCGGCTTCCGCGACCAGCTTCAGGACAGCATAAACCTGCTGCTCATAAACCGCGGTTACGCGAGGGAGCGCATACTCGACTGCTGCCGCCATCAGTACGCCGAGGGCGACGTGCTGCACTGGTGGCACCCGCACCCGGACGGCGACCGCGGCGTGCGCACGCGCTGCTCGGACGACCTGCTGTGGCTCGTATGGGCGCTGTGCGAATA
>CAKTKV010000081.1 GCA_934572355.1 uncultured Oscillospiraceae bacterium | reverse complement strand
TGCCGCGATGCCGAGTCCCTCTCCGGTGAAGCCCAGCTTTTCCTCGGTCGTTGCCTTGACACTCACACGGTCAAGCTCCGTGCCCATCGCCTGTGCGAGTATCCCGCGCATCTGCTGTATATAAGGCGCGAGCTTCGGCCTCTGCGCGATAACGGTGCAGTCGACGTTCCCGACCGTATAGCCATGCTCGCGGATAACGCGCGTCACCTCGCGCAGCAGTTCTATGCTGTCCGCGCCGAGGAAGCGGTCGTCATTGTCCGGGAAAAGCTTGCCGATATCGCCGAGCGCGGCGGCGCCGAGCAGCGCGTCCATCAGCGCATGAGTCAGCACATCCGCGTCCGAGTGGCCAAGCAGCCCCTTCTCATACGGGATCTCGACCCCGCCGAGGATCAGCTTCCGTCCCTCGACGAGCTTATGCACATCATACCCATGCCCTATTCGCATTCCAGTCTCCCCTGTTCTTTATGATCGCCTCGGCCGTGACCATGTCGTTCGGCGTCGTGATCTTGATGTTGTCAACGTCTCCCATGACGGTGTGTGTCTTTATGCCCATGATGTCCATGGCGGAGCAGTCGTCCGTTATTGGCAGCGCGTCCTTCGCGGCCTTTGTCAGCGCGCCCTTTATAAGGTCAGCATCAAATACCTGCGGCGTCTGCACACGGACAGTACTGCCGCGGTCGACCGTACCGGTGACGTTGCCGTCGTCATCCACGACCTTCAGCGTGTCGGTGCTCGGGATGACCGGGATGGAGGACATGTGTACGCTCGCGTCATATACGACGCGGTCGATGACGTCCCGCGTGACGAGCGGGCGCGCGCCGTCATGTATCGCGACGAGCTTTGCTCCTTTTTTGACCTCGGACACTCCGGCCAGCGCGGACTCCATGCGCGTGCTGCCGCCTATGACCACCTTGCTGACCTTGCTCAGTCCGCAGTTATGGCAGAGGTCTGCGACCTCCTCAAGCTTGTCCTTGCGCGTGACGATAATTATCTCCTCGATCAGAGGATCATCCTGAAACGCGAGTACCGTCCTCACCAGAACCGGCATCGGGCCAAGCTTCATGAATATCTTGTCCGTACCCATGCGCTGGGAGCTGCCCGCCGCGACAATGACTGCCGAGCATTTCGGCGTCTCGTCCTTCTTCCTGAAAAGTGCCTTGAGGTTCATTTGCCTCCGTCCTTTCGTTTGAAAGTTTAGCCTTTGAGCTGTCTCTTTCTGTAGAAATTCATCATTCCGTCCTGCAGATCGTCAAGGTGCATCAGCATCTTGCCCGCGCCGTATGCCGCGCAGGAGACCGCATCGTCCACAACAACGGTCCTGATGCCTGTGCTGCGCTCGATGAGCCTGTCTATGCCGTAGATAAGGCTGCCGCCGCCGGACATGATTATGCCGTTTTTATCCAAGTCGCCGACGAGCTGGGGCGGCGTTCTCTCAAGCACTGTGTGTATCGCTTCGAGTATGCGGTTCATCGGGTCGACGAACGCCTCTATGAGCTCAGTGGAGCTGACCTGCACGGTCTTGGGCAGACCGTTTGAAAGGTCGCGTCCCTTTATCTCCTCAAAGCCGACGTCCGGGCGCCGGATAACACAGCCTATGCTGCGCTTGAGCTCCTCGGCGGTGCTCAGGCCGATGAGCAGCTCATACTTCTGCTTTATGAAGCGGACTATCGCTTCGTCAAAGCTCGAACCCGCGACCTTTATCGACTCGCACTCCACGACGCCGCCGGCGGAGACTATCGCGACCTCGGTCGTGCCGCCGCCGATGTCGATTATCATATGGCCGTCTGCCTTGGAGATATCGACGCCCGCGCCCATAGCCGTTGCGACGGCGGTCTCAAGCAGATAAACCTTCCTCGCGCCGGCTTCAATGGCCGCGTCGATGACCGCGCGCTCCTCGACGCCTGTGATGGAGCTCGGCACACAGGCGAGCACACAAGGCTTGAAGAGGCTGAAAGAAGTAATACGGCTGACCAGATCGCGCAGCATCTGCGCGGTTATCTCATAGTCGGAAATAACACCGGCGTTGATGGGGTGTATGGCGACGATGTTCGCTGGGGTACGGCCAAGCATCTTCTGCGCGTCCTGCCCTATTTTAAGTATCTTCCCGCTGAACTTGTCCACCGCGACAACAGTCGGCTCTCTTGCCACAACGCCCTTGCCCTGCTCGAACAGCAGCGTGGAGGATGTACCCATATCAACGGCAATGTCTCTCTCAAACAGGTTCATTTGCTTTCTCCTATCCGTTTATTATTCCCGGTGCATCGCGGCTGCCGCGGCGTACACGGCCTTGCAGTCCGCTCCGTGCAGCACTCTGGCGCATTCGGCCAGAGTCGAGCCGGTGGTGACTATATCGTCCACCAGCAGCACCGTTTTATTCTCCGCCGCTTCGCGGTCACAGCAGGTGTACACACCTGCCGCGTTCGCCTTTCTCGCCCGCGCGTTTCCGGTGCGGGACTGCGGCGGGTTATCTTTGGTCTTTGCAAGCAGCCTTACGCACGGTATGCCAAGCTTTTTGCCCAGCGCCGCGGCGATTATCTCTGCCTGATCGTAGCCGCGCTTTCTCAGTCTGCGTCGGCTCAAAGGTACCCATGTGATAATATCGCAGGAAATTTGCGTTTCGTCAATAGATTTTGCAATAAAATCCGCATAAATGTGTCCGTACGCCGTGATCCCGCTGAATTTATAGCGCAGCAGCGACTGTCTCACACTGCCCTCGTAGTAGAGCGGAGCGACGCACAGCTCCGTGTTTTTAACACCGCGCATGTATTCCGCCTCCGGAACATACGGAAGACTTTTCCTGCACGCGGCACAAACCTCGCCCTCGTCCCGGTTCACGAGCTTACGGCAGAACGGGCAGCGCGGCGGGTACAGCAGGTCGAGAAGCCCCTCTATAACGCGCATCACTCGATCCCGCACAGCCGGCGCAGCCTCACGCGCAGCGCCGTATAGCGGCGCGACTGCCGGTAGTTGTCTATCATCTGATAGGCGGTCTGATCGTCACCGACGATTATGAGCAGTTTTTTCGCCCGCGTCACCGCCGTATAGAGCACATCGCGCGTCATTAGCATTTTCGAGCCCTGGCCGAGCGCCAGTATAACGGCTCTGTATTCGCTGCCCTGCGCCTTATGTACCGTCACTGCCCACGCATGCTCAAGCTCAATGAGCGCGTCAAAGCCGTAGATTGCGGTCTTTCCGTCGAAGCAGACGGTCAGCGTCTCCTCGTCCATGTCGATGGACTTTATAGTTCCGACGTCCCCGTTGAACATCCCGGTGCCGGTCTCCGTACCGTTCTCGTTCTTCCAGAGGATGTCGTAATTATTCCGTATCTGCATGACTCTGTCTCCCTCGCGGAAAACAGCGTCGCCAAAAAGCTTCTCCTTATTCTCAGGCGAACGGGGGTTCAGCACCTCCTGAAGCTTTTTGTTGAGGTTCACCGTGCCCATTTCGCCCTTACGCGTGGGAGAGAGCACCTGAATGTCCTGCGGCGGGATGTTCATCTTCCCCGGCAGACGCACGGCGAAAAGCTCCGTTATCGTCTCGACGGCGCTGCCCGCCTGAAGGCGCTTGAGCCGGAAGAAGTCTCCGGAGTTCTCGGCAAGATCGGGGTGCTCGCCGCGGTTTATCATGTGCGCGTTGCGGATTATCCTGCTGTCCCCGGTCTGGCGGAATATCTCCGTCAGGCGCACCGTCGCCACGACCTGGCTGCGGATGAGCGCCGAGAACACATTGCCCGGCCCGACCGACGGCAGCTGGTCGGCGTCGCCCACCATGATGAGCCTTGCATCCGGCGGCAGCGCGCGCAGCAGCGCGTCCATCAGGCAGATATCCACCATCGAGCACTCGTCAAGTATCACCGCGTCACAGTCGAGCCTGTCGCTCTCGTCCTTTGTGAACACGACGCGGTCATTGTCCTCATCGAATTTTGCGCCCAGCATGCGGTGCACTGTTGCGGCGTCGCGCCCGGTGAGCTCCGTCATTCGCTTTGCCGCGCGCCCCGTCGGCGCGCACAAGAGCGTCTTTATTCCGATCTCGTCGAACATCGCGAGTATCGCGCGGATAGACGTCGTCTTGCCTGTGCCGGGGCCTCCGGTTATGACCAGCAGTTGGTTTTTAAGCGCCAGCTCCAGCGTCTGCCGCTGCATCGGCGCGTAGCTTATCCCCTGCTGCGCTTCAAGCTTTGTGAGGAGCTTCGCGATATTCGCCTTGTCCCGGAACGTGCGGCGGCACATACGCGCGAAGTTCTCCGCGGCGTTCGTTTCCGCCTCATACAGCTCCGGCAGGTAGCAAGCGCGGCACCCGGCTATCTCCTCGTACTTCATATCGCCCGATTCGATAAGCCCGCCGATGCACTCATCCACATCCTCAGGCTCCACGCCTATAAGCTCCGCCGTCGCCGCGGCAAGCTTCTCGCGCGGGATGAAGCAGTGCCCGTTCCCTGTGTTGTGCGCCAACTCGAAGAGCAGCGCCGCATCGATGCGCTTGCTGCTGCCGCCCTCCATGCCGAGTTCCAGCGCCATCGTGTCGGCCTCGGCAAAGGTGCCGCCGATGAGCGCGCTGCACAGCACATAGGGGTTCTCCTTGAGCGTCTCCATGGCCTCTTCGCCGTAGAACCTGTGCATCCGCATCGCAAGCACCGGACGCAGCCCGAAAGAGCACACGAACTCCATCAGCATCCTGACACCCGCCTGCTGTCTGAAGCTTGCGGATATCTGCTTTGCCTTGGCCGCGCTTATCCCCTTTATCGCCGCGAGCTCGTCGGGCGAGGTGAGCATCACATCAAGTGCCCTGTCGCCGAAGCGGTCGACTATCAGCGCCGCCGTCGCGGGGCCTATTCCTTTCACTGAGCCACCCGCGAGGAAGTCATATATAGCGCTCGCACTCGTCGGCAGGATGCGCTGGGCAAACTCCGCCTTGAACTGCCGCCCGTGTACGCTGTGCGTCATCCACCGGCCGCTGACGATCATCGACTCGCCCGCCGCAGCATATGGGAAGCAGCCGACGACGGTCACGTTCTCGCCGCTGCCATCCCTCATGCGCAGCACCGTGTAGCCGTTTTCTTCATTTTTGTAAATAACCGCCTCTACGGTTCCGGACAGTTCAAGCAGATCGGTTTCCTGATCCATTGCCATTCCTCGCAGTCCTGATTATTTGTGATTTACTTCTGAATTTGTTTTGCTTTCTCGAGCAGCGGTTTAAGGAATTGCCCGGTATAGCTGCGCTCACACTCGGCGCACTCCTCCGGTGTTCCCGAGAACACCAGCTCTCCGCCCATGTCGCCGCCCTCGGGGCCGAGGTCTATTATCCTGTCGGCGACCTTGATGACATCAAGGTTATGCTCAATAACGACGACCGTGTTCCCCGCCTCGACAAACTTATCCAGAATGTTTATGAGCCGGTGTACATCGGCGATGTGCAGGCCGGTCGTCGGCTCATCCAGCACGTATACGGTCGAGCCGGTGCTGCGCTTTGAAAGCTCGGTCGCAAGCTTCACGCGCTGTGCCTCGCCGCCCGAGAGCGTCGTGCTCGACTGGCCGAGCTTCACATAGCCGAGGCCGACGTCGTAGAGCGTCCTTATCTTGTTGAGTATTTTCGGCTGGTTTTCAAAGAAGGTGCAGGCTTCCTCGACGGTCATATCCAGTACGTCCGCAATGTTCTTGCCCTTGTACTTTACCTCAAGCGTCTCGCGGTTATAGCGCTTGCCGCCGCAGACGTCGCACGGGACATACACATCCGGAAGGAAGTGCATCTCCACCTTTATGAGTCCGTCGCCCGAGCAGGCCTCGCAGCGCCCGCCCTTGACGTTGAAGGAGAAGCGCCCCTGACCGTAGCCGCGCAGCTTTGCGTCCTGCGTTGAAGCAAACAGGTCGCGTATATCGTTGAACACGCCGGTATAGGTCGCGGGGTTCGAGCGCGGTGTGCGGCCTATCGGGCTCTGGTCGAGTGCGATGACCTTGTCGACATTCTCCATGCCCTCGATCCCGGCGCACTTGCCGGGGCGCACCTTGACGCGGTTCTTCTCCGCGGCGAGGGATTTATACAGTATCTCGTTTATGAGCGAGGACTTACCGCTGCCGGACACGCCCGTCACAACAACGAGCTCGCCCAGCGGTATCTCAACGTCTATATTCTTGAGGTTATTTTCACACGCGCCGCGGATGATAAGTCTTTTGCCGTTTCCCGCTCTGCGCTTATCCGGTACGGGGATAAACTTTTTCCCGCTCAGGTACTGCCCGGTTATCGACTCGGTGCAGGCGCAGATATCCTCCGCCGTCCCGGCCGCGACTATCCTGCCGCCGTTGACGCCCGCTCCGGGGCCGACGTCGACTATCCAGTCCGCCGCGCGCATCGTGTCCTCGTCATGCTCGACAACGATAAGCGTGTTTCCAAGGTCGCGCAGCTGCTTGAGCGTCGCTAAAAGCTTCTCATTATCACGCTGGTGCAGACCGATGCTCGGCTCGTCGAGGATATAAAGCACCCCCATCAGGCTCGAGCCGATCTGCGTCGCAAGCCTTATCCTCTGGCTCTCGCCGCCCGAGAGCGTTGCCGCCGAGCGGGACAGTGAAAGATAGCCCAGCCCGACGCTGACGAGAAAGCCAAGCCTTGCCTTTATCTCCTTGATGATGCGCTCGGCGATCATCGCGTCCTTTTCGTTGAGCTCAAGCCCGTCTATGAATTCCAGCGCCTTGAATATCGAAAGCTCCGTAAACTCGGCGATGTTCATCCCGCCGACCGTGACGGCGAGCGCGGTCTTTTTGAGCCTGCGCCCATTGCACTCCGGGCAATTCACCTCGGACATGCACTCCTCGATATCCGCGCGCATCGCGGGACTCTGTGTCTCCCGGTAGCGGCGCTCAAGGTTATTGACGATGCCCTCGAACTCGCGCTTTATAACGCCGAAGCCCTCATTCTTTTCGTATCTCAGCTGGAGTGCCTCGCCCTTCGTGCCGTAGAGGATCGCGTCTATCGCCTCCTTCGGCAGCTCCTTTATCGGGTCTGTGAGCTTGAAGTGATAGCGCTTTGCAAGCGCGTCAAAGTACATTCTCGATATCGAGTCCCCGCGCACATTGTTCCAGCCCGAGGCCGTGAGTCCCCCGTCCATTATGCTGAGGTTCGGGTTCGGCATGATAAGCTCCGGATCAATGAGCATCTGCACGCCGAGACCCGTACATTTGGGACACGCGCCGTGCG
>CAKTKV010000080.1 GCA_934572355.1 uncultured Oscillospiraceae bacterium | reverse complement strand
AACGGAGGAACAAAGGTATGATAATGGATTGCGAAAAATACGTAGGCAAATGCGTCTGCGGCAGGGAGCACACTCTTGAGACGAAAAAGGTCGTCGTCGAGTATAACGCTCTGGCAAACTTCGAGCAGTACATGGAGGACGTGGGGCTTGCGGGTAAGCGCCGCGCCGTAGTGTACGACACGATGGTGTACCAGCTCACCGAGGGCAAGCACGTCAAGGCCGATCAGGAGATCGTGCTCGAGGCGAAGGGCCTGCACGCTGAGGATACGCTGATCGAGGAAATGATGAAGCAGCTGGATCACCCGGAGGTCATAGTCGCTTTCGGCGCCGGCACCATCATGGACTTCGGCCGCTACCCCGCATATAAGCTGGGCATCCCCTTTGTTGCTATTCCGACGCTGGCTTCCTCCGACGGCTTCACGGCCAACATCTGTTCGGCCATACTTAACGGCCAGAAGAAGTCCACGCCGATGTGCGCGCCGATCCTTGTCGTGGCTGACCTTGACATCATCAAGGGCGCACCGGCGAGACTCGTCGCGAGCGGCATAAACGATATTCTCGCAAAGTACATTTCGCTGACCGACTGGCGCATCGCGCATCTGGTCGCGGATGAATACTACTGCCCGATGGTGGCGGAGCTTGCAGAGCATGCGCTCATGCTCATGCGCGAGGCTGCCGACAAGTACGCTGCGACCGGCGTTGCCGACCACGAGGCGATGACGATGGCGCAGATGGAGAGCGGTCTTACGATGCAGCTGCTCAACCACTCCCGTGCGGCATCGGGCGCCGAGCACCTGATGGCGCATCTGGTCGAGCTGCACCCGCCGAGGTTCGAGAAGGCCGAGGGCATCCACGGCGAATGCGTGGGCGTCGGCACCTTCGAGTGCATCAAGGTCTACCACGAGCTGGCGAAGAAGACGCCGAAGGCAAAGCCGTTCCAGCCTCTGACGGAGGAATGGGTGCGCGAGAAGTTCGGCGAGAGACTTATGCCGGGCATCATGAAGGAAAACGAGAACGACGTGCTGGCGACCTTCCCGTCTCAGAACATCGTTGACCATTGGGACGAGATACGCGAGCTGATCGCGAAGATCCCGCCCGTTGAGGAGATGGAGAAGCTCTACTCCGACTGCCACTGCAAGTACAGACCGGAGGACATTGGCATCGATCCGTCTCTTGCGGATGAAATGCTGGAGATCTCGGCGGCTATCCGCAACCGCCTGACTCTTATCCGCATGCTCCGCGTGCTCGATTTCGAGTAATACGAAATATAATAAAAAGCCTTCTCCGACGGAGAAGGCTTTTTTATCACTGCTTTGATGCCGGGCGGTTCTTGCGGTGGGAGTGGCCGCGGCTGCGGCGGCGAGCCTGCGCAGCCTTGGTCTTATAGAAGCTCTGCATATCCTCATCAGCTTCGTAGACGAGCTTGTTTGCAGACCATGTGTTACCCTCGGTATTCTTGCGGAACTTCGCGCGCACGAGGAAAGCGCCGTGCTCGGGGCAGGTATAGATATTCATATAGCGCTGGTCGCCCTGATTGACCCACTTGAGGCAGGCGGTCTCCCCGCCGCAATGCGGGCAGGCAAGCTTTGTGATGCGCTCATCGGCAAAGGCGACGGCCTTGCTCTCAAAGCCTTCGAAGCACTCATGGCAGAGCGTGTCCGGCCCTTCGTTCTCGACAGGGGGCTTGAAGTTCGGCATGCGCGAGGCGAGGATGCGCGCGGCGTCCGGGTACAGGCGGAGACCTTCAGCCATATCGAGCCGGGACGCGACGAGCGCGGTATTGTACGCGTCGCCCAATGCATCGTGCGCGACGCGGGTCTGCTCTATCTCGAAATGCTCCATGGCGCTGGCGAGAGACTTTTGGTTCTTGTCCCCGCCGGTCTGGAGATTATAGATGAGCTGAAGGTTTATCCAGCCGCCGATCCAGTCCCAGTCAAGGTCATGGATGATGATGTTCTGCTCCATGATGCGCTGGTCGTCATTGCCCCAGGTGATGAAGGTGACGCCGTCCCCGCACCATGCGCGGAACTGCTCGAGCGCATCGGCGAAGGCGATGCCGTGAGCCAAACGCTCCTTATCAAAGCCGGTGATCTTCTTGACCTTATAGTGCATGCGGCGGAAGTACACGGGCTTAACATCGATAGTGAACTCCTCGCTGGGGGTCATATCCTCCTTGAGCTTGACCGCGCCTATCTCGATTATCTCGCCGCCGAGGTGGATCGGCAGCTTATTGAACACGGAGGACTTGGAGCTCATCGCCTGATTCCATTCCAAATCCACCACAACATAATTCATAGCAAAAAACCTCTGTACAAAATAATTCAACAAACATTATAACATATCCGCCGCACATATGCACTACTTTTTTTCGGGTGTGCCTAGGTGCTGCCTTAAATATACTTTTGCCTATTTTATCAGCGTATGTTATACTTAGCGGGTAAAAGAGGGGGAAAGACCTATGAAGACAATGACAGTTTCACGCGCGGCGGCGATATGCGGCGGCCGCCTTATCCAATACAGCGATGCGCCCATAGGCCGCGCGATAATCGACAGCCGTCAGGTGCAGCCGGGGGATATGTTCGTCGCCTACCGGGGAGAGAACGTGGACGGGCACCGCTTCATCGCAAAGGCGCTGGAGGCGGGCGCGGCCTGCTGCCTTGCGGAATATCTGCCGGAGGACGTATCGGGGCCGGTCATACTGGCGGACGACGTTCAGGCAGCGCTTGAGAAGATATGTGCCGAGTACCGGCGGGGGCTCAGCATACCGGTGATAGGGATAACCGGCAGCGTCGGCAAGACGACGGCGAAGGAAATGATATCCTCCGTCCTCGAACAGCGCATGAACGTGCTCAAGACGGAGGGGAACCTCAATAATCAGATCGGCGTACCGATGACGGTATCGCGCATCGAGCGGGAGCATGAGGCCGCGGTCATTGAGATGGGCATATCGGGCTTTGGCGAGATGACGGCGCTTGCGCGGATAGCGCAGCCGACGGTCGCGGTGTTCACGGTGATAGGCCACGCGCATCTTGAGTTTCTGCACGACCTTGAGGGGGTGTTCCGCGCAAAGACGGAAATGCTCGCCTTCATGCCGGAGGACGGGACGGTCATATATAACGGGGACGACGCGATGCTACGTAAGCTCGCCTGCCCGCAGCGGCTTGTGAGCTACGGCCTCGGCGAAAACTGCGCGGTGAGAGCCGCGGACATCGAGCAGCTGCCCGACGGGCGCATACGCTGCAGGATAAGCTATAACGGACGCAGCATCAAAGCGGAGATCCCGGCATATGGGCAGCACATGGTCTACGCGGCGCTCGAGGGCGCGGCGGTCGGCTTCGTGATGGGGCTGAGCGACGAGGAAATAGAGCGCGGCATCGCGGCGTACAAGACCGTGGGGCGGCGCGGAGTGGTCACGGACACGGGCTTTGTGACGCTGGTGGACGACTGCTACAACGCAAACCCCGATTCCATGCGCTGTGCGGTGGATTCGCTTATGAAGCTGCCGGGGCGGCACGTTTGCGTGCTGTCCGATATGCGCGAGATGGGCGAGGGCTCGGCGCAGATGCACCGGGAGCTCGGCGAGTACGCGCTTAATAAGGGCGTCGACCTCGTCATGGCATACGGGCCGATGTCGAAGCACCTGACGGAGGCGATGGGCAGCCGCGCGGTGTACTTTGAGACGAAGGACGCGCTCATTGCGGCACTGCCGGAATACATAAAAAAGGGCGACAGCGTGCTTGTAAAGGCGTCGCTCGGGATGCACCTTGAGCCCGCGGCGGACGCGATAAAGGCAATGACAGGAGAAAAATAAACAGATGACCGAGAATCACAAAGACAGGCCGATAGTGCTCATCGACCTTGACAACACGATACTGAATTTTGACATCGCCGAGCGCAACGCGCTCACTGCGGCGTTCCGGGAGTACGGCATTGAGCCGACCGAGGAGCTGCTGCGGCGTTACAGCGTCATAAACAAGCGCTATTGGGAGATGCTTGAGCGCGGAGAAATGACTCGGGAGCACATACTTGTCGGGCGCTTTCAGGAGCTGTTTGACGAGATAGGCTGTGATGTCCCCGCGGCCGAGGTGCAGGATCGTTATGAGGAAGTGCTCTCGACCGGGCACTGGTTCATGCCGGGGGCGGAGGATGTGCTCGAAGCGCTATGCGGAAAGTGCCGGTTGTTTATATGCTCAAACGGCAACGCGCAGGTGCAGGACGGGCGGCTCGCAAGCTCCGGGATAGAAAAATACTTCGAGGGAATATTCATTTCCGAGCGCATCGGCTACGACAAGCCCGACGCGCGGTACTTCGACGCATGCTTCAAGCGCATACCGGATTTCTCGAAGGAGCGCGCGATAATGATAGGCGACAGCCTCACTTCGGATATCCGCGGGGGGATAAACGCGGGGATAAAGACCTGCTGGTTCAACCCCAAAAACGAGGAGAACCGGAGCGGGCTGCGGCCGGACTATGAGATACACCGACTTCAACAGATTCCGGAACTTATTGAGCGAATTTTCTGTTAAGATTCAATAAAAAAGCGGGGCGCTTTTTGGCGCTTATACCGCTTGAAAAAAAACTTTTAAGTGATATAATTACCACACCCTCGGTTTAGGGCGATTTCAGCAGAGCGTTGAAAGGATCAGCGCTCTGCGTGTTTTTCATTACCAATGAATGGAGAGCCGTTTGATGCTGGACTGGCTTGAGTATTTAAGACAACTGAATATCTGGTCAATGATGCTGCGGGTGCTCTGCGCGATGGCTGCGGGAGGACTTGTGGGCTTCGAGCGCGAGAGAAAGGGGCGTCCGGCGGGCTTCCGCACATATATGCTTGTGGCACTCGGCGCGGCGCTGACGATCATGCTCAGCCAGTATCTTAACCTCATGTTTGAAGGGCCGTGGAAAGAGATCGGCGACAGCCTCGGGATAAAGACAGATGTGTCCCGTCTCGGCGCGCAGGTCATCAACGGTGTGGGCTTCCTCGGTGCGGGGACGATAATCGTCACGGGCCGCCGCGAGGTCAAGGGGCTGACGACCGCTGCGGGGCTGTGGGCTTCGGCCTGCATGGGCCTTGCTATCGGCGCGGGCTTCTATGAGTGCATGCTGATAAGCTTCCTGCTGATCGTGATGAGCATGAAGTTCCTGCCGTACATTGAGAACCTTATCATGTCAAAGGCTGTGAACATGTCGATCTACGTCGAGGTCGACAATATAGAAAACCTCGGCAGCGTTATAGGCTTTCTCAAGCGCGAGGAGGTGCGGATCTACGAGGCGGAGCTGGACAAGCAGCAGAACGATCACGTCTCGCAGATAAACGCACTGCTGTCGATCCGTCTGCCGATGCGCTGTCAGCACACCGAGCTTCTGGCTGCACTGTCCACGCTCGAAGGCGTGATATCCATAGAAGAGGTCTGAGGAGGCGAAGGACATGCTTCATATTTTTGATTTTGCGCGTGAAATGAATACCCTCGCGGTCGCGTTCCGCCTTGTCCTCGCCGTACTGTGCGGTGGGCTCATAGGCATTGAGCGCGAATATAAGCGCCGTCCGGCGGGCTTCCGCACGCATATACTGATCTGCCTCGGCGCGGCGATGACGACGCTGACGAGCCAGTACATGTTCCTGACGATGCACCTGTATACGGACGTCGCGCGTCTCGGCGCGCAGGTCATTGCCGGTATCGGCTTCATCGGCGCGGGGACGATAATCGTCACGAAGCGCCAGCGCGTCAAGGGACTGACCACCGCCGCCGGGCTTTGGACGGCTGCGATAATCGGCCTTGTCTGCGGCGCGGGCTATGTCGAGTGCGCGATATTCGCGACGGCGATGGTGCTGGTCGCGGAGCTGCTGCTGATAAAGATAGAGTACCGCTTCGCCGGGAAGATAAACGATGTGAACCTCTACGTCGAATACGCTCACGCGGAGGTCATTGAGAACATTCTGCGTGCCATCCGTGATAAAGGAATTAAGCTCGGCGGGATCGAGATAAACCGCATCGCGGGCAAGGACGACGAGCACCACTACTGCGCCGTTATCACCCTGCGCGCGAACAAGAAGCAGATGGACGAGGATATCATCAAGGAGCTCAACGGCATTGAGGACTTGCTCGCGGTCGAGGAACTGTAAGAGCTACACAATAAAAAGTATGGCAGCGCATTTGCGCTGCCATACTTTTTATACGGAATATATCAGACTATGCCCTGAGCCATCATTGCGTCTGCGACCTTGAGGAAGCCCGCGACGTTTGCGCCGACCATGAGATCGCCGGGCTTGCCGCACTCGACGGAAGCGTCATAGCAAGCCTTGTATATCTCCTGCATGATGCCGTGCAGCTTCTCGTCCACCTCGTCAAAGCTCCATGACATGCGGATGGAGTTCTGGCTCATTTCGAGCCCGGAGGTCGCGACGCCGCCGGCGTTCGAGGCCTTGCCGGGGGAATAGAGCAGGCCGTTTGCCTTGACGATCTCTATCGCCTCAGGGGTCAGCGGCATGTTCGCGCCCTCGAAAACGGCGATGCAGCCGTTATCGACAAGCTTCTGCGCGCCCTCGGCGTCCATTTCGTTCTGGGATGCGCAGGGGTGCGCAATGTCGCACTTGACGCTCCAGATATTCTTACAGCCCTCGTGGTACTCAGAGCCGGGAACTTCCTGAGCGTAAACGCTGATGCGCGCGCGGCGCTTTTGCTTGATGTCAAAGAGCTTCTCAAGATCGATGCCCTTGGGGTCGTAGATATAGCCCTGAGAATCGCTCATCGCGACGACCTTGCCGCCGAGCTGAGTGCATTTCTCAGCCGCGTACTGCGCGACGTTGCCGGAGCCGGAGACGACAACGGTCTTGCCCTCATAGCTGTCGTTTCTCTGGTACTTGAGAGCCTCAGCGGAGAAGTAGCACAGGCCATAGCCGGTGGCCTGAGTGCGTGCGAGGGAGCCGCCGTAGCTGAGCCCCTTGCCGGTGAGCACGCCGCCGTCGAAACGGTCGACAATGCGCTTGTACTGGCCGAAGAGATAGCCGATCTCGCGCGCGCCGACGCCGATGTCACCGGCGGGAGTGTCGGTAAACTGGCCGATGTGACGGTACAGCTCGGTCATAAAGCTCTGGCAGAAGCGCATGACCTCGGCGTCGGACTTGCCCTTGGGGTCAAAGTCGGAGCCGCCCTTGCCGCCGCCCATGGGGAGCGTGGTCAGGGAGTTCTTGAGGATCTGCTCAAAGCCGAGGAATTTTATAACGGAGAGATTGACGGAGGGGTGGAAGCGCAGGCCGCCCTTGTAGGGGCCTATCGCAGAGTTGTACTGCACTCTGAAGCCGCGGTTGACGCGGGTAACGCCCTGATCGTCCACCCAGGGGACGCGGAACTCAACAACGCGCTCAGGCTCGACAAAGCGCTCGATAAGCCCGGCCTTTTCCCACTCGGGGTGCTTGTCGATAACAAGCTC
>CAKTKV010000079.1 GCA_934572355.1 uncultured Oscillospiraceae bacterium | reverse complement strand
CACCCGAGGGGCTTGCGCTTTCTATTATGACCGGAGATGAAAAAACGCTTACGGCCGCGCCTGGTATCGGAAAGAAGATCGCGCAGAGGGTCATCCTTGAGCTCAAGGACAAAATAAGCAAGGACATGGGTGGCAGCACTTCAATATCCGCCCCGGTGAGTGTACCTGCCGGCGGTAGCGATGCGCTGAACGATGCCGCGGCGGGTCTTGCGGTGCTGGGCTACTCGAGCGCCGAGATTGCACCGGTAATTAATAAGCTCGACACAGCGTCCATGACGGCAGAGCAGATCATCAAGACCGTACTGAAGCAGATGGTAAAGTAATGGAGAAAACGGAATGAGCATCAATTTCTCTGACGATGTAAATAATGAGATCATAACGACCGCAGCAAGCCTGCCTGAGGACAGCGCGGAGGGCTCGCTGAGGCCGAAGACTTTGACCGAGTATATCGGGCAGGAGAAGGCCAAGGCGAACCTTTCGGTGTTCATCAACGCTGCAAAAATGCGCGGAGAGTCACTTGACCATGTTCTTCTTCATGGCCCCCCGGGACTCGGCAAAACTACACTTGCGGGGATCATCGCAAACGAGATGGGCGTCAACATGCGCATAACATCCGGACCTGCGATCGAAAAGCCGGGCGACTTGGTGGCGATGCTGACAAACCTGAACGAAGGCGACATCCTCTTTGTCGACGAGATACACCGATTAAACCGCGCCTATGAGGAGATACTCTATCCCGCAATGGAGGATTACGCGATAGACATTATTCTCGGCAAAGGCCCATCGGCAAACTCTATCCACCTCGACCTGCCGCATTTCACCCTGATCGGCGCGACGACGCGGTCAGGCCAGCTCACAGCGCCGCTGCGTGACCGCTTCGGCGTGTCCCTGCGCCTCGAGCTATACAGCCAGGAAGAACTGCGGCGCATCGTTGTGCGCTCCGCGGGGATACTGAATGTCCCGATAGAACCGGACGGCGCGTATGAGATCGCGTCTCGCTCCCGAGGTACGCCGCGTATCGCGAATCGCTTACTGCGCCGCGTGCGCGACTACGCGCAGGTAATGGCAGACGGCGTTATTACAAGAGAGGCCGCGGATGAAGCGCTCTCCAAGCTCGAGGTCGATAAGCTCGGTCTGGACGCGCTCGACAGGCGGATGCTGCGCAGCATAATCGAGTTTTATAACGGCGGCCCTGTCGGGCTGGAAACGCTGGCAGCGACTATAAACGAGGAGTCTGTGACGCTGGAGGATGTTTACGAGCCGTATCTGCTGCAAAACGGCTTTCTGACAAGAACGCCGCGCGGCCGCTGCGTTACGCGCAAGGCTTATGAGCACCTCGGAATAGAATTTCTTGGGCAGCAGAAGCTGGATTTTTAGCAGCTTGACACATCTTTATACAAAAATCACTAAAAAGCTATTGACTTTAAGGACTAATGTTGTATAATACTTGATGTATATTTAGAAAATAAGTGTACGATTATGATTGATTACGCATCACTTGAAGATAAGGAGCTCCAGTCGCTCGCCTCATCAGGGGACAGGGAAGCGGAGGAAGCTTTGGCAGGGCGGTATCTGCGCCTTGTCAGGGCTTGCGCAAGACCCTTTTTCCTCGCCGGCGGCGACAGTGAGGATCTTATTCAGGAAGGCACCTTCGGTCTGCTCTCCGCGATAAGACAGTATAGGGCAGACGCCGGGGCGTCGTTCAAGACCTTTGCAGAGCACTGCATCAGAATGCGTCTTCTTTCAGCAATTAAATCCGCATCCCAACTAAAGCATTTTCCGCTCAACGACGGTGTGTCGCTTGAGCAACTCTCAGAAGATCCCGGTGCACAATTATCGGCTATCCCCGAAATCTCCCGGCGCAGTCCGGAAGAGCTTGTTCTGGAGAGAGAGAGCAAGGAAGAACTTTACGCGGCCTTTTCCAAATGCCTTTCACGGTTTGAACTGAAGGTTCTCGACCTTTATCTGGACGGTCTTTCGTATAGAGAGATCGCGGATATTCTCGGGAAGAGCGCAAAGTCCGTTGACAATGCCGTGCAGAGGATCAGGCGCAAGCTGACGCGGAATCTCAAATCAGGCGACATCAGCATAAGCTGACCGCAAATACAGCCGATAGGCACATTTATCAAAAGAGAGGATTCAAGATGTACGAAGACAAGACCTTAGTTTGCAAAGAGTGTGGTAAGGAGTTCGTTTTCACCGCCGGTGAGCAGGAATTCTACGCAGAGCGCGGCTTCCAGAATGAGCCCCAGCGCTGCAAGGCATGCCGTGACGCTCGCAAGAACGCCGCTCGTGGCCCCCGTGAGTACTTTACCGCTACCTGCGCAGCATGCGGCGGCGAGGCAAAGGTTCCCTTTGAGCCCAAGTCCGACCGTCCTGTTTACTGCAGCGAGTGCTTCGCTAAGATGAGAGAGCAGGCCTAAATCGCCTGTACCGGGGTAAAGGGGCACTTGTGTGTCCCTTTACCTTTTGTGATTTACGGAGGTTTAATAATGGAAATAACCAGAGAAACTCTCATATCTGAGATCATTGATAATTGCCCTCAGGCTTTCCCTGTTTTTCAGGAGATCGGCATGCACTGCATGGGCTGCGCGCTTGCCAGCGGCGAGACCCTTGAGCAGGCATGTGCCGCGCACGGTGTTGACCCCGATGAGTTTTTGACCTATCTCAAGGCCTATCTGGAAGTCAGCAATCCCTGAGGCAAACTTACGGTGAACTTACAGACGCTGCCTTCGGCAGCGTCTTTTCATATACGCGGAGGAAATATGGACAGACGCCTATCGACTATTACATCTCAAATTGAAAACGGAATCGGCCTTGCCGACGTTGGTACGGATCACGGCTTTCTGCCGGTGCATCTGGCAAGGCACGGCTACACCGGGAATTTATACGCATCGGATATAAACGAAGGCCCACTCCGGACAGCTGTCGATAACGCCGAGCATGCGGGCGTCTCCGGCAGGATAAAGTTCCTGCTGTGCGACGGGCTGCGGCTGTGCCCGCCGGATGATGTGGACACAATAGTCATTGCCGGTATGGGAGGAGACATGATATGCCGCATACTCGACGAAGCCGAGTGGTGTATGTCCGGGAAGTATAAGCTGATCCTCCAGCCGATGACGAAGCAGGATATCCTGCGCTACTGGCTTGTAAACAACGGTTTTGAAATATGCAGGGAGCTTATCGCGGAGGACGCCGGGGTGCTGTATCAGGTTATTACGGCACGTTTCGGCGGTGAAACGAGGCTTACCGATAGCGAACTGTTCACTGGCAAGTACGAGATTGCCGAGGACAAGACACTGTATGTGCGTCTTCTTCGTGAGCAGCACAGGAGATTTGACAAGGCAGTCCATGAAATGAGCAGCGGGGACAAATGTCCGAAATATAAGCTGCGTTTATTTGAAGAATTGCTCGGACAGCTTACGGAAATGAGGGATCGATATGACGCGGATAAATGATGTATATTCATATCTCTGCGAGCTTGCGCCGCTTGAAAAGCAGATGAGCTTTGATAACGCAGGCTTCCAGCTCGGCCGCAGCGTCAACGAGGTTCATCGCGCGCTGCTGGCGCTCGACGTTACCGATGATGTCGTTCGTGAAGCCGAAGAACTTGGCGCGGAGCTTATCATATCGCACCATCCGCTGATCTTTACTCCGGTGAAGAACATCACGGACTGCGACGCCGAGCACAGGCGGCTTCTAAAGCTGACCGCAAAGGACATAGCAGTCATATCCATGCACACGAATCTCGACATCGCCGAGGGCGGCGTTAATGATGTCCTCATAAGGTTGCTCGGCGCGGAGCCTGAGTGCGCGCTGGACGCCGATGGCTGCGGCAGAATCGGCACACTGCCCGAGGAAAAGAACATGGAAAACTTTCTGACCGAGTGCAAGGCTGCGCTCAGGGTAAAGGGACTGAGATACTATTCTGCCGGTCGTCCGGTACACAGGCTCGCGGTGATGGGCGGCTCGGGCGGTGACTGCGTTGACGATGCTTACACAAAGGGCTGCGACACCTACGTGACTGCTGATATCAAATACCACCAGTTTCTGCATGCAGCTGAACTCGGGATAAACCTCATCGACGCCGACCATTTCTGTACGGAAGACCCGGTCATGTACAGTCTGAAAGATAAGCTTTCCGCCCGATTCCCGGAGACTGAGTTTATCGTATCCGCCGTGCATCATCAGATAATAGATTTCATATAACAGGCTGTGCCGCGATAGCCTGCCACGCTTGTCATAAACTGCCTCCGCTGCTCATAAACTCGAACAAACGAGAACATGAGAGCGGAGGCTTTATTATGACTGATACAAATATCTACCGCGATATAGCGGCGCGTACCGACGGCGCTTTCATGCTTGGTGTTGTGGGGCCGGTACGTACCGGGAAGTCCACATTTATCAAGCGCTTTATGGAAACACTTGTGATCCCGAGGATCGACAACACCTACATGAAGGAACGTGCCCGCGATGAGCTGCCGCAAAGCGGCTCCGGACGGACGATAATGACCGCCGAGCCGAAGTTCGTCCCGGAAAACGCGGTGAACATCGCGCTGGGTGACGGCGCGGAGCTCTCGGTGCGGCTGGTAGACTGCGTCGGCTACATGGTGGACGGCGCCGCCGGGCAGTTTGAGGACGGCGCGGAGCGTCTTGTCACTACGCCGTGGTTCGACCATGAGATAACCATGACGGAGGCGGCAGAGAAGGGGACGCACAAGGTCATAACCGAGCACTCGACCGTTGGAATCGTTGTGACCACTGACGGAACGATATGCGACATTCCGCGCGAGAAATATGAAGCGCCAGAGGAGCGCGCGATAAACGAGCTGAAGAGCATCGGAAAGCCCTTTGTGGTCCTCCTCAACAGTGCAGAGCCTGCGTCGGAGACGGCGATAGCCATTGCCGAGGAGATCACCGCACGGTATGACGTGCGCTGCATCAGGGTAAACTGCATGACCCTGACAGAGGATGACATTGCCGGTATCATCCGTTCTGTGCTCGAGGAGTTCCCGCTCAAGTCCATAGGCATCTTTCTGCCTGAATGGCTCGAGGCGCTGCCGGAGGACAACGAACTGCGCAATGAACTGTTTGCCAGCATAATGGATTGCAGCAGCGGCGTGTGCAGAATAAAGGACTGCCGCTGCGCTGTTGATAAGCTCTCGCAGTGCGAGTGCGTAAACGATGTCAGCATCGACAGGAGCGACCTCGGCACGGGCACGGTATCCGTGACCGTTTGCCTGCCACGCAGCCTGTATTATAAAACTATCAGCGAGCAGACCGGCATTGAGATAAACAACGACGGCGACCTGATATCCACGCTCACGGAAATGAGCGAGGTAAAACGCGACTATGATAAGCTGCGCTGTGCGCTGAATGACGTGCGCACAAAGGGCTACGGCGTTGTTATGCCGGACTCCTCACAGATGCAGCTTGAGGAGCCGCAGATCGTCCGTCAGGGAGGAAAATACAGTGTGAAGCTCAAGGCGAACGCCCCGGCGATACACATGCTCATGACAAACATAGAGACAGAGGTGACCCCGGCTATCGGCGGTGAGACCGCGTCCGAGGATATAATCAACTTCCTGCTCCAGGGCTTTGACGGCGATGTGAACCGCATATGGCAGTCGAACATATTCGGCAAGTCGCTTTACGATATCGCCGAGGAGGGGCTTACATCGAAGATAGAATCACTGCCGGAGAACGCAAAGCAGAAGCTCCAGCAGACCCTGCAGCGCATTATAAACGAGGGCAGCGGCGGACTTATCTGCATCCTGCTGTGATGCACATTGGCGGTATTTTGTTTGACTTGACCGTACAAGGCATATATAATAGAAGAAGGTGAAAGGGCATTTGTCTCGAATGTTAAAGCTGAAACCGCCGATCCGCAAACCCGTGATCGTGCTTCTGCTGGCATTGCTCCCATCGTTTTTTCTGCTGACGTTCAAAGGGAAGATGACTGACACTTCGGCGCGAGCAGGGAGCGTGACGTTGGTCATTGACCCGGGGCACGGTGGGATAGACGGCGGCGCGCAGGGGGCTGACGGCTCAAGAGAGAGCGATATTAACCTTGCGATAGCGCTGAAGCTGCGCGCGCTCGCGGAGTTCTACGGGCAGGATAATATAATGACGCGGCAGGACGACAGCACGAAGTCTGATACTCCGAGCTACAGCGAGCACCGCGACCTTGAGCGCAGGACAGAGATCATAAACGAAGCGCCGAACCCGGTGCTGATAAGCATCCACCAGAACTGCTTCCCGACGGGTGTACCAAGCGGCCCGCAGGTCATGTACGCTGCAACGCAGGACAGCGAGGAGTTTGGTAAGCTCATGCACGGGAACCTGATACGCAGTCTCGCACCGGAAAACCGGCGGGTCGCGGAGCCCGCGTCCAAGGGGCTATATATACTTTCGCACGTAAGCTGCCCGGCGGTGCTGGTCGAATGCGGGTTCATGTCGAATTTCTCAGATATGGAGAATCTTAAAACCTCTGGCTACCAAACCTCGGTTGCCGCAGTGCTGATGGGCAGCTATCTGCAATACAGAACAGGCATACAAAGTACATAAGACTGGAGAAATCCTATGGCGAACAAGAGAAAAACGGTTTATTGCTGCTCGGAATGTGGCAATGAAACTTCAAACTGGGCGGGCAGATGCCCCGCGTGCGGAGCGTGGAACACGCTCCAGGAAGTGACTATCGAGACCGGCATCGGCAAAAAGAGCGCCGTAAGTGCGCGCGCCGCTGCCGGTAAGGCGAAGCCGCTCTCGGAGCTTGACACCTCGGAGGAAATAAGATTCGCGACCGGGATATCGGAGTTTGACCGTGTGCTGGGCGGCGGAGCAGTCGCAGGCTCACTTGTGCTTGTCGGCGGCGCGCCGGGTATCGGTAAGTCGACGCTGCTCCTCCAGATGTGCGCTTCGGCGGGAAATGGCAGAAAGATACTTTACGTCACCGGTGAGGAAAGTCAGCGTCAGCTCAAGCTGCGCGCGATGCGTCTCGGCGTCGATGGGGAGAATATCTATGTCCTTGCCGAGACGGATATAGACAGCATCATCGCCGCTATCGACGAGCTGAAACCGGATATTGCGATCATTGACTCCGTTCAGACCGTCAGCGATTCTGGCGTAGCTTCTGCGCCGGGCAGCATCACGCAGGTGCGTGAATGTACTATGCGCATCATGCGCGTCACCAAGGAAAAGGGGCTTACCGTTTTCGTTGTTGGGCATATAAACAAAGAGGGGAGCATAGCAGGCCCCAAGGTGCTCGAGCACATGGTCGACTGCGTTTTGTACTTTGAGGGCGAGCGCAGCACAAGCTTCCGCATCCTGCGCGCTGCGAAAAACCGCTTCGGCTCCACGAACGAAATAGGCGTATTTGAAATGGCGGACAGGGGACTGCGCTGCGTGGAGAACCCATCCGAAATGCTGCTCAGCGGCAGGCCGGATAACTGTCCGGGAACCTGTGTTGCGTGCGTCATTGAAGGCACCCGCCCGATACTTGCAGAGGTCCAGGC
>CAKTKV010000078.1 GCA_934572355.1 uncultured Oscillospiraceae bacterium | reverse complement strand
CCACCAACTGCGCGGTTCTCGGCGTCGTTCTTCTGAATGTCCAGAACCACTACAACTTCATTGAGTCTCTCGTCTACGGCATCACCGGCGGTCTCGGCTTCATGCTCGCTATCGTCCTGTTTGCCACCGTGCGTGAGCGCGTTGAGTTCTCCGAGTATCCCGAGTGCTTCGAGGGATTCCCGATCTGCCTTGTTTCCGCGGCTCTCGTGGCGCTTGCGTTCATGGGCTTCAGCGGCATGAAGATCTTTTGATAGGGAGGGCATGAACATATGAAAACTATACTTCTTGCTATCCTTGTCCTCGGCGTTCTGGGCGCTATCTTCGGCGCGCTGCTCGCCTACGCTTCCAAGATATTCCATGTTGAGGTCGATCCGAAGCAGGCGGCTGTAAGAGAATGCCTCGCCGGCGCGAACTGCGGCGGCTGCGGCTACCCCGGCTGTGACGGCTATGCCGCCGCTGTCGCCGCGGGCGAAGCTCCTACCAACCGCTGTGTTGCGGGCGGCGCAGAGGCTGCCGCGAAGATCGCCGAGATCATGGGTGTCTCCGGCGGTGACGTGGAAAAGATGGTCGCTTTCGTTCCCTGCTCCGGCACCGATGGTCACGCGGAGAAGCGCTTCAATTACTCCGGCCCTGTCGACTGCCAGGCCGCCATGCTCTTCGGCGGCAGGAGCAACAAGACCTGCACCTTCGCATGCATCGGTCTCGGCAACTGCACCAGAGCCTGCCAGTTTGACGCGATACATATCGTTGACGGTGTTGCCAAGGTCAACCGTATGCGCTGCGTAGGCTGCGGCGCCTGTGCTGACGCTTGCCCCAAGAGCATCATAAAGCTGATCCCCGAAAGCCAGAAGATCATGCCCGCCTGCGGCAATATGGACAAGGGCGCAAAGGTCATGAAGATGTGCGACTTCGGCTGCATCGGCTGCATGAAGTGCCAGAGAGAGTGCCCTGCCGACGCTATCGTCGTCAAGGACAACCTCGCCGCTGTGGACGTTTCCAAGTGCGTAGGCTGCGGCCACTGCGTCGATGTCTGCCCGCGCCATGTTATCAACTGGTTCGGCAAGTGATCGACAACAAAACGAAACAAAAATGAGAAAAATCCGGAGCTGCAAACGCAGCTTCGGATTTTTCGATATATTCGTGATTCAAATCGGATTCAGCTCATCATCGAGCCAGCGGCTTTCGGGAGTGAGCGTGCGGGTGAAAATGCGCGATGCGTCCTCGGGGTATTTGTTCTGGTGGAATTTGAATATCGTCTGCCCGTCGGGGAGCGTGCCGATGATCTCGATTTTGCCGCGCGGGTGGCTCATCGCGTAGCGCACGCCCTTGCCGAAGCCGTTCTGGAGCCCCTTTGCCTCGTCGACGATCCTGATGCCGTCGAGCAGCGGCACCTGAAAACGGTTCTGCACACCGGTGACAGGGCGGCACTGGAATATGTAATACGGCGAAATTCCTGCGCGCGTGAGCCCGGCGAAGAGCCCGCCGAGCACCTCCGGCGAATCGTTGACGCCGCGCAGCAGTACGGTCTGGTTGCGCACCTGTACGCCGCGGTCGAGCAGCGCGCGCACCGCGCACAGCGCCTCCGGTGTAAGCTCACGCGGATGGTTGAACTGTGTGACGACGTAGATCGTCTTTATGTCCGAGTATTCATCGAGCATATCAAGGAGCTCGCCGTCGCCGTAGATGCGCTCGGGCAGCGTGACCGGCAGACGTGAGCCGAAGCGGATGAAGTCAAGATGGTCTATCGCCGACAGCTCGCGCAGGTAGCGCTCGATGATATGGTTTGGGTTCAGCAGCGAGTCCCCGCCTGAGATGAGCACGTTGTTTATCTCCGGGTGGCTGCCGACGTATTCGACGACCTCGTCGACGCGCTTGTTGAGCTCTTCATTGCTCAGGCCGACAAGCCTTTTGCGGAAGCAGTGGCGGCAGTACATCGCGCACTGGTTCGTCGAGAGCAGCAGGACGGTGCGCTTATACTTGTGCTGCAAGCCCTCAAGCTTCGTGTTCGAAGCCTCGCCGCTAGTGTCGAACGAGCCGCCCGGCACAAACTCATCCGCCGAGGGGATGCACATGCGCGCTATCGGATCGTCAGGATCGTCCTTGTTCACAAGTGAGAGATAATACGGCGTTATCATCATCGGGTAGCGCTCTGCTATCTGTCTGCACGCTTCAAGCTTCTCCTGATCCCAGCCCATGTATTCCGCGAGCTGCTCCGCGGTCCGTATTCCTTTGCTCAGTTCGTCCTGCCAGCTCATATACTGTACCTTCCTTTCATTAGTTGACGGTTGAAATATACTTTATTCTAACATAATTCAACAAAAATGGAAAGAAGCAAAAATAAGATTTTGCGTAAATAAACCGAAAAGATTCAGCAAATACACGGGTAATACAAGAAAATTGAAATGCGAAACAATAAACGACATACAACTAAAACGGAAAATTGCACGCCTGATTGACATGCGGAAGCAGCGATGATAAAATACTACCATCAAAGCAAACAGGAGGTAAGCTCAATGAAAAGACCGATAAGCACCGATAAGGCTCCCGGCGCGATAGGCCCGTATTCTCAGGCCGTGCGCGTTGGGGACATGCTTTTTGTTTCAGGGCAGATCCCGCTTGATCCCAAGACCGGGAAGTTCCCCGAGGGGATAGAGGCACAGACCAGACAGTCCCTTACCAATGTCAGGAGCATCCTTGAGGCCGCGGGCGGCACGATGGACAGCGTCGTCAAGACCACGGTTTTTCTCTCGGATATGAATAACTTCGCTGCGATGAACGCTGTGTACGGCACCTTCTTCACCGAAGGTCGCTACCCCGCACGCAGCGCAGTTGAGGTAGCGAGGATCCCGAAGGACGCTCTTGTTGAGATAGAGGTCATTGCCCAGCTTTAAGTAACAGCGTTTAGTACGATCCGCAGACGGTCATGCGCCGTCTGCGGATTTTTGTAATTTTATCGGAAATAATATCCGTAAGCCTATTGACAAATACCCCCTTGGGGTATATATTCAAGATACCCCAAGGGGGTATGTGAAGAGGTGAAATGATGGAAGATAAAAGATGCTGCTGCTGTGAGCGGCACAAGGAGCGTTCACCGGAGGAGTATAAAGCGCTGATGAACCGCCTGAACCGCATCGAGGGGCAGATCAGGGGCATCAAGGGCATGGTCGAAAACGGGGCCTACTGCCCGGATATCCTTGTCCAGTCCGCGGCGGTGAACGCGGCGGTGAACGCATTCAATAAGGAGCTGCTTGCCAGCCATATCCGCTCCTGCGTCGTCAATGATATACGTGACGGCAAGGACGAGGTCATAGACGAGCTGGTGTGTACGCTCCAGAAGCTCATGAAATGAGCTGCGGTCAAAAGAAGGGATACAAGCAAATGACACAGTATGAAGTGACAGGCATGAGCTGCGCCGCCTGCTCTGCCAGAGTCGAAAAGGCGGTGTCGGGACTGCCGGGGGTGGACAGCTGCTCGGTCAGCCTGCTGACAAATTCAATGATGGTCGACGGTTCGGCTTCGCCCGACGCGATCATCAAGGCCGTGCAGGATGCGGGCTACGGCGCATCCGTCAAGGGCGCGCAGAAGAGCAGCGCTGCCGAGGAGGACGCGCTTGCCGACCATGACACGCCGGTGCTGAAGCGCAGGCTCTTCGCGTCGCTCGGCTTCCTGCTCGTGCTGATGTATTTCTCGATGGGGCACATGATGTGGGGTTGGCCGCTGCCGAAGTTCTATGACGGCAACCATGTCGCAATGGGGCTGACGCAGCTGCTGCTGACGGTGATCATTATGGTCATCAACCAGAAGTTCTTCATCAGCGGCTTCAAGGGGCTCATGCACCGCGCGCCGAATATGGATACGCTCGTTGCCCTCGGCTCCAGCGCTGCGTTTATCTACAGCACCTATGCGCTATTCGCCATGACCGGCGCTCAGGTGCGCGGGGATGAGGAAGCCGTCATGCGCTGCATGATGGACTTCTACTTTGAGTCCGCCGCCATGATCCTGACGCTCATCACCGTCGGCAAGATGCTCGAGGCGCGCGCCAAGGGCAAGACGACCGACGCCCTGCGCGGGCTCATGAAGCTCTCGCCCAAGACCGCCACGATCGTCGAGGGCGATACCGAGCGAGAGATACCGATAGAGCAGCTCAAGAAGGACGATATTTTTGCTGTGCGCCCGGGCGAGAGCATCCCTGTTGACGGCGTTGTCATCCGGGGCGGCAGCACGGTCGATGAATCGGCACTGACCGGCGAGAGCATCCCTGTCGACAAGGTCGAGGGGGATCAGGTCTCCGCCGCGACCGTGAACCAGACCGGCTATATCCGCTGCCGCGCGCTGCGCGTCGGCGAGGACACGACCCTCAGCCAAATCATAAAAATGGTCAGCGAAGCCTCCGCGACAAAAGCGCCGATAGCAAAGATCGCCGATAAGGTCTCCGGCGTGTTCGTCCCGACAGTCATATCCATTGCGGTAATCACCTTCGTCGTATGGCTGCTGCTCGGCAGGAGCGTGGGATTTGCGCTCGCGCGCGGTATATCCGTGCTCGTTATCAGCTGCCCCTGCGCCCTCGGCCTTGCGACGCCCGTTGCGATCATGGTCGGCAACGGCATGGGCGCAAAGCACGGGATACTCTTCAAGACCGCCGTCTCAATGGAGGCCGCCGGCAAGGTCGAGACCGTCGTGCTCGACAAGACCGGCACCATCACCGCCGGTACTCCGGAGATGACGGACGTAATAACAGCTGATGGAATAGGGGAAGAAGAGCTCCTGCGCTTTGCCGCGACCCTTGAGAGCCGCAGCGAGCACCCGCTCGCGAAGGCGGTGCTCAGCGGCGCGCAGAGCCGCGGCATAGAGCCCGGTGCTATAGACGGCTTCACGGCGCTGCCGGGAAGCGGAGTGCGCGCCGAGATAGACGGCGCCGAGGCGCTCGGCGGCAGCCTCAAGGCCGTGAAGGAGCGCATCAATATCCCCGCGCCGCTCGAGGCGAGAGCCGGGGAGCTTGCCGCCGAGGGCAAGACGCCGCTGTTCTTCTGCCGCGGTGACAGTCTGCTCGGCATAATCGCCGTGGCGGACGTGATAAAGCCCGACAGCCCGCAGGCGGTCGCGGAGCTCAAGAACATGGGCATAAACGTCGTCATGCTTACCGGCGACAACCAGCGCACCGCCGAGGCGATAGGCCGTCAGGTCGGCGTCGACCGGGTCATCGCGGGCGTCCTGCCTGACGGCAAGGAAGCCGTCGTGCGCGAGCTGTGCTCAAAGGGCAGCACCGCCATGGTCGGCGACGGTATAAACGACGCGCCCGCGCTCACAAGGGCGGACGTCGGCATAGCGATAGGCGCGGGAGCTGACATCGCCGTTGACGCGGCGGATATCGTGCTTGCGCGCGGGAGTCTGCTCGACGTCGCCGCGGCGATACGCCTCAGCCGCGCCACGCTGCGCAACATCCATGAGAACCTGTTCTGGGCGTTCTTCTATAATACCATCGGCATTCCCATCGCGGCGGGCGTACTCAGCGGTATCGGCCTGAACCTCGACCCGATGTTTGCCGCGGCGGCAATGAGCCTGTCGAGCTTCTGCGTCGTGTCGAACGCGCTGCGGCTCAACCTGCTGGATATCCATAACCCCAAGCGCGACAGAAAAATAAAGCACCGTGCGGCTGAAAGCACGGTCATTGAGAACACAAAAACTGAGGAGGAAAAGGCAATGACAAAGACCATGAAGATCGAAGGCATGATGTGCCCCCACTGCGAGGCGACTGTGAAGAAAGCTCTCGAAGCCATAGACGGCGTTGAGAGCGCGGAGGTCAGCCACACCGCGGGTACCGCCGTCGTGACCGGCGCAGTGCTTGACGACGCCAAGCTCAAGGCCGCCGTCGAGGACAAGGGCTACACCGTCCACGGGATAGAGTAAAAAGCTAATAAACAGCCAATGCCGCCGCGGTTTTCCCGCGGCGGCATTTTTTGATTTTCCACTTTCACGGAGGCAGAATGTATGTTAGAATAAAAGAAAACTGCCAAGGGGAAAGAGTATGTTCAAGAAAAAGATAAGCGCCGCGATATCCGCGCTGCTGTGCGCGCTGCTGCTCGGCGGCTGTGTGCTCGACTCGCTGCTTGAGTTTGACCGCGCGGACTATACCGCAAAGGAAATATGCAGCTTTGACGACATGGAGTATGTCCGGCCTGACGTGCAGGCGTTTGAGGACAAGGCGCAGGAGATCGAACAGGCGCTGACTGACGGGACAAAGCTCAAGGCCGTCAAGGCGCTGCTGGATGAGTTCTACGCGATGTACTACAGCTTTGACACGATGTACATCCTCTCCGATATCCGCAGCTGTCAGGACGTTTCAGACAGCTACTATGCCGCTGAATACGACTGGTGCAGCGATGCGTATTATGATATTCAGGAGACGATGGACGGCGTGTACTATGCCTGCGCCGCCTCGAAGCTCGGCGCGAAGCTTGAGGAGGAATACTTCTGGGATGGCTTCTGCGAGGAGTACGCCGACTCCGGGGAGAGCGTCTATACCGATGAGTACCAGCAGCTTGTGTACCGGGAGAATGAGCTGCTGTCGCAGTACCGCATTCTGGCCGCGGACACCGGTATTGAGCTTGACGGCAGGGAGTGGACGCTGGAGGAGTACTTCATGCAGGAGGACGCCGATATCCAGCGCGGCTATGAGGCCTATTATGCGAAGAATAACCCGCTGATCGGCGAACTGTACATCGAGCTTGTTAACGTGCGCAACGAGCAGGCGGAGCTGCTGGGCTATGACAGCTATGCGCAGATGCAGTACGAACTGAGCTACGACCGCGATTTCAGCCCCGAGGAGGGCGAGCAGTATATCGAGGCAATAAAGAAATACATCGTCCCCGTATATAAGCAGATAATGGCGCAGGATCCCTACGGCTCGCTCAGCTATGAGTACGTTTCCGACAAGGAGCTCAAATGGCTGCTCCAGAGCGCGGCGGAGAACATGGGCGGGGACATCGCCGAAGCCTTTGACTTTATGAAGACCTATGAGCTCTGGGACGTTGAGCTGCGCGATAATAAGGCGAATATGTCCTTCCAGACCTATCTTCAGGACTATGAAGCGCCGTTCCTGTTCGTCGATCCCTACGGCGACAGCGAGGATATCATAAGCGTCTGCCATGAGTTCGGGCACTATGTCGACGCATATGTAAACTATAACGCCTATGAGACGATGGATCTTGCCGAGTGCTTCTCGCAGTCCATGCAGTATCTCGGCCTGAACGCCATGCAGGACAGCCTCGCCGATGACGAGTTTGAAAACCTGATGCGCATGAACCTGCTCGATACGCTCGAGACCTTTGTGCAGCAGGCATCGTTTGCGGAATTTGAAAACCGCGTGTATGCGGCGGACGAGCTGAGCCTTGAGTGGATAAATGAGCTGAGCCTTGAGCTTGCGCAGGAGTACGGCTACTATGACGGCGTGAACGACACGTATTATGCCATGAGCTGGATCGACACTCCGCACTTCTTCAGCGCGCCCTACTACGTGATAAGCTATGCCGCGTCCGCGGGCGTGGCGCTGGAGATATACGCGCTTGAGCTTGAGGAGAGCGGCGCGGGACTTGATAAGTTCTGCGAGCTGGTGCAGC
>CAKTKV010000077.1 GCA_934572355.1 uncultured Oscillospiraceae bacterium | reverse complement strand
ATCGTGAACAGCGCGATGCTCTGCGCGTTCATCCTTTCCATGCCGGAGCGCCCGCAGGTGGAGCCGCTGACGAAGTATTACGCGGACGCTATGATGACCGGCCCCATGAAGTGGTTTTGCCGCAAGAGCGGGAAGTCAAAATTCACGCCCAAGGACATCGCCGGGATGAAGGCTACCGCCGCCCTGCGCGCTGCGGACAGGAACCCGTATTCATGGAACATGGAATATTACGAATATCCCGACGGCAGCGGCTATGAAGCAAGGTTTGACAAGTGCGGCATCTGCACGCTGATGAAAGAGCAGGGCTTGTACGATCTGACGCCCGCCATGTGCCATCTGGACTACACCATGGCCGAGGCTGGGGGCACGACGGACTTCGTGCGCGAGTACACCCTCGCTTCCGGCGGCCCGTACTGCGACTGCGGGTATAAGAAAAAGGCGTAAAGCGCCCCGGAGGAGAACATGAAAGAAAGCTATTTGATCCCGGAGTTTCGGGAGACTGTGCATCAGCGCTTTCCGGAAAAGGAAGCGGAGCTGAACGCCGCCTTTGAAAAGAGAATAGCCGAGCTTCGCGCGGAGAGCGCCGGGGCTTCCAAGGAAAAGCGGCAGCATCTGGAAAACCAGATACTCCCGGGCATCGCGATATATGAGACCTTGCAGACGGCGATGCCCAAGGAGGAAGCGCTTCAAACCGTCCACGGCTATGTGGAAAAGCGCGCATGGCGGCTCAAGGGCATTATCCTCAAGCTCATGCGCATACCGGGCTTTTACAAAAAAGTCCCGGGCATTTTCGCAAAGCAGACGCCGAAACTCTTCGGCGAAGCGGCGGGCTTTGCCGCAACGGAGATACAGGTCACGGGCGGCGTCTGGCGCATCGACATGACCCGCTGCCCCTATCACGACACCTGCGTGCAGTACGGCTGCCCGGAGCTGTGCCCCAGCTTTTGCGACAGCGACGATATCACATACGACGGCATGCACCCAAAGCTTTATTGGCACCGCACAAAGACGCTTGGCCGCGGGGACGACTGCTGCGACTTCTGCCTCAAGATCGCCGGGAGATAAGAAATATGTTCTGGGACAAGGTAGCATGGATATATGACGTGTTCGCAAACGTCATAAACAGGAAAGCGAACAAGGCGCTGTGCGCGGCGGTGGCGGAGCTTATCCGCCCGGAGGATGAGGTGCTGGAATGCGCATGCGGCACGGGGCTTCTCACGGGCGGCATGGCTCAAAAATGCAGGGCGCTCACGGCGACGGACTTCTCCAAAGAGATGCTGAAGCGTGCGGAGAGAAAATACGGCAAGTACCCAAATATAGAATTTAAGCAGGCGGATATCACGCGGCTTGATTATCCCGACGCGAGCTTTGACGCGGTAGTTGCGGCGAACGTCATCCATCTGCTCGACGCGCCGTATGCTGCGCTGCGCGAGCTTGACAGGGTATGCAGGCCGGGCGGCCGGCTGATCATCCCCACCTATATGAACCGGACCGAAAAGGGCAAGACCAACAGCGTGTCCGGTGCGATCGGTAAGGCGGGCGCGGACTTCAAGCGCGAGTTCACGCTGGAAAGCTATAAGCAATTCTTTGCCGATGCGGGCTATACTGACGCAGACTACACCATGTGCACAGGCAGAATACCCTGCGCCGCGGCGGTACTCAGAAAGGAAGAGACACATGAAGGTAACGACGCTTGACGAGAGCGTGATACAGGACATCGGCCACGCTTTCGGCTACTATGACTACGGCACGGAGCGCGGCCTTATAAACGCTTTCCCGAGCCGGGAGGCCACGGCGGTATACATCAGCGGCTATGTGCGCATGACGCTGCGCGGCGGCATACTTTATAGCACCGGCGAAAACAGCGAGGCCTACATCGCCTATAAGCTCCCCGGCGAGAAGCTCAGCCTCAGCGCCATGATGTGCCTTGTAAAAGGGCTGTTCAGCTCAATGGGCTTCAAGGATTTCATGCGATTTCTGCGCGTCATGGGAAAGACTGAGCCGGGGCTCGACAAGCGCTTTGACAAGGAGAAGAAGCCCTATATCTTCGTCGGCATGGTCTGCGTGCGCGAACAGTATCAGGGTCAGGGCTATATGCGCCGGGTCATGGATATTGCCTTCGCGGAGGGAAACAGGCTCGGTGTGCCGGTGATATTGGAGACGGACGCAAAGTCAAAGTGCGATAAATACATCCACCTCGGCATGGAGCTTGCCGGGACGCGCAGCTGCGGCGAGGCCGGGATGCTGTACGACATGATAAAATATCCTGAGGGAGAGAAAAAATGATGCTGTATTCTGAAAAATTAAAGCCGTTTTCTGCGGCGCATCCGAGCAAATATATAACGGTGGACGGCGCGCAGTACCGCTATATTCTGGATGGAAAAGAGGACGGCAAAACGCTGGTGTTCCTAAACGGCGGGATGAACACGCTTGAAATGTGGATGGATTATGTGGACGCCCTTGCCGGGGACTGCCGTGTGCTGCTCTTTGACTATCCGCAGGAGCTGCCGACAAATCAGGCGCTCGTCACCGGGATGCACGCCTTCTTCAAGGCGCTTGGGATAGAGGCACCCATCTTCGTCGGCGCGAGCGACGGCGGCATGGTGGCGCAGATATATGTGTAGAAATACCCCGGTGAAGCGGGCGGAATGATCCTTATCTCCACCGGCGGCATGGACGCGGCCACGCTGAAGAGCCTTAAAAAGAAATACCGCCTTGCGCCGGTCATGCTGTGGTACATGAAGCACTGCAACTATGAAAAGCTCAAGCCGACGCTCATCAAGGCCGGCATGAGCCATATCCGCAACGAGAGCGCCGAGGAGATAGCCTACGCGCAGGATATGTTCGAGACGATATTCAAGGACTTCAAGCAGGAGAAGGACGTGCATATCTCCGGGCTGCTGGCGGACCTCATGAACCAGAAGCCGGTGACGGCGGAGGACTTCGCGGCGCTTGAGGGGAAGATACTCCTCATCCTGCCGGATCAGGACTTCTTCTCCGGGAAGATGCAGGAGAATCTTATACGCCTGATGCATGAGCCGAAGATAAGCTACGTCTCCGGCGGGCATCTGTCGACGGTACTGAAGACGGACGAGTACATCAAGACGATACGGGAATTCCTGAAATGATAGTATTGCAGCTGATCTTATATTGCCTTTTGTTCACCGCGATGGTGAAGATCGCCGTGATAGGCGGCGCGGTCAATGGACTGTACTTTTATCCCAAGGCGGTGCAGGAGCGCGCCATCGAACTGGGACTGATCAGTCGCGACGCGATGAACCGGAAACGCAAGCGCTTTATGATTTCGTTTTATATCGTGATGCTTGCCGCGCTTGTGCTGATAATCGGCGTATGGAACGGAGTCTCAAATTTCGGCACGGCATACCTGCAGGCGCTGCTGTTTCTGGAGGTCATGAATGTCTATGACGGCATTGTGATAGACAAGCTGTGGGTAGAACACAGCAAATTCTGGGTGCTGCCGGGGCTTGAAGATGCGCCGTTTGTGCAGACATGGCGGCAGGTGCTGAAAAAGCGGAGCATGCTGGCGCTGATATGGGTCGCGGGAGCGGCGCTCGTCGGTGGTATCGTCGCTTTAATTTTCTAAGAAGAAAGTTGTAATGCCTATGAAAAGAGCCTATTCAAAATCGTCCTACGCAAAGCCATGCGAGCGGTACTGCCGGGAGCAGTACCCCGATGAGGCGGAGCGGATATTTGAAAGCGCCGAGGAATACTACCTCGGCTTCATGAAGGACATGCCCGACCTCGGCGAGAACATGATGGCAAAAAACATGCTGGACTGGTTCACGATCCTTGCCTTTTATGAGGCGAGCGGACACCGCATGGACGGCGAGGTGCTGCTGAAGATAAAGCGGCGCGAGGCGGAGAAAATGAAGTTTCTCGGAAAGCTTGTCGACGGAAACAAAAACCAGTGGCCGTACAAAATGTTTGATAAGATGTACAGGAACTTCAACAAAATGGTGCAGGAGCATCAGGCAAGGGGCGAGTGGATGGACACATGGCGCGTGGAGATAAACCCCGACAACCGCACGGAGGGCTTCTGCTTCCACCTCGTCGGCTGCCCGATCGCAAAGCACGCGAAGGAGCACGGCTACGGGGAGCTTCTGCCGTACCTGTGCAGAACGGATCACTTCCTCGCCAAGGTCATGCACGCAAAGCTCATCCGCACCAAGACCGAGGCGCTCGGCGGGGACTGCTGCGACTATTGGTACGTGGGCGACAGGAGCCCGGTACTGAAAGAATATGAGGGGCTGCGGGAAATTTAGAGATATAAGGAGAAACAGCCGTGATAGAGATCATATACCATGACGGTACGAACGCCATACCCTGCCCGCCCGGGCAGACCGGCGGCTTTGAAAACGCCGAAGGGAACGGCGAGGTACACTGCTATCCGCTGCTGGACGGCATGAGCGCGATGCTGATGCGGCTGGAAATGGGAAGCCTACACGGAGCTGCGCACGCAGAGGAGGATGCTGGAAATAAACTTCTGCGTGGACGGGCGCTTTGAGACGCACTTCTCCCTGCGCGACCATGTTCTGCTCAAGCCCGGTGACATGGCGATGAGCTGCTATGACGGGGTGCACGGCTCAAAGTCGGAGTCCCGCTTCCCGCTGGGCTACTATGAAGGGATATGCCTTGAGATAGACCCGACCCCCGCGCGGCGCTGGATAGAGAAAAACGCCCCGGTATTTTCCGTGGATTTCACGGCGTTGCATCAGAACCTTCTGGGGAACAAATGGTATATGTACGGCGCGGCGGGGCCGCGCTGCGAGCACGTTTTCCGCGAGCTTTACGAGAGCGCGGCATACCTCGACCATGGCTTTTTGCAGCTCAAGGTCATGGAGCTGCTGATGCTGCTGAGCCGTATACCGCGGGATAATTCTTCCGAGCCCTACTGTTCTGCAAAACAGGCGGAGCTGATACGCCACCTGCGTGACCATCTGCTGACGGACAGGGAGGGCTATGTGTCGCTCTCGCAGCTGGCGGCGGAGCACGATATATCGGTATCGCACCTTCAGAAGCTCTTTAAGCAGGTCTACGGCGTGCCGGTGTATCACTACATCAAGGAATACCGGCTGGAACAGGCCGCGGTGGAGCTTGTGCGCAGCGATAAAGCCGTGACACAGATCGCGCAGAACGCGGGGTACGACAACGCCAGCAAGTTCTCAGAATGCTTCAAAAAGCGCTACGGCGTCACTCCGACGCAGTACCGCGCCCGTGCAAAGAGCGCGTCAAAACGGGACAGCGAAACCAAAACGGAGTAGTCATTCCGAGAGATATGTGGTAGAGTACCCGATGGTTAGAGAAGTTTAACCGAAATCTCAGGAGGTACGTTATGAAAAAGAAATTTATTTCGTTGATGCTGTGCGTGCTCTGCATGCTGTCATTCATCGGCTGTGGCCAGACCGCGACCGATGCGGCTGTCGCGACGGAAGCGCCTCAGGCGACAGAGGCTGTGCAGGAGACTGCGGCAGTTCAGGAGACGCCCGCTGCCGAAGAAGAGACGGCGGAAGAATATCTGCCGTCGATAAGCGGGACTTATGTCGAGCTGTTCCCGGAGCTTTCAAAGGCTGAGTACAGGGATATGTGGATCGAAGCGACCACGCCGCTGGTAGGCGAGGAGGACGCGGAGAGTGCGGCAGACATGCTGCTCGCGATGTGCATGGCGGAGCCTTACGGTGCCGAAGCCACCGAGAAGTACACTGCCGATCCCGACAGCATGGCCTTCAACTGCTATTTCCTCGGCGGCGTTGAGAAGTTCGTAATGGACGGCTACACGATCACCGGCCTTGACGAGCAGGGCCACTACGGCTGGATGGCAGTGCTGTTCGCGGTACTGTCATACCTCGTATATGTGCTCGCACACGTCCGCGTTCCGCGTGGCGACGAACCTGCGCCTTGCGGTGACGGAGCATATAGCGAAGCTGCCGCTGGGATTCACCGAGCGCTACGGCAGCGGCAGGCTGCGCAAGGTGATCCTCGGTTTTGCGATAATGAGCGCCATGACAGGCAAGAGAATGGAAGAGAAAATGCGCCAGTACGGAAATGCTCTGGCCGCGATGTCGAACGAGGCGGTCGAGTATGTCCGCGGCATACCCGTTGTGAAGACCTTCGGGCAGTCCGTATTCTCCTTCAAGAAGTTCAAGGCCACGATAGACGAATATGAAAAGTGGGTCGTCGCCTACACCAAGGATATGCGCATGCCCATGATGCTTTACACCGCGGCGATAAACGGTGTGTTCGCGTTTCTTATCGCGGGCGGGCTGCTCTTCACGAAGAGCGGCGTCACGCCGGAGTTCCTGCTGAACCTGCTGTTCTACATCATTATCACGCCGGTCATTGCACTGACGCTGACAAAGACGATGCAGATGAGCGAGAACAAAATGATCGTCGCCGACGCGCTCAGCCGCATCGACTCCGTGCTCGACGCGGAGCCGGTATCCGTGAGCGATGAGCCGCAGCACCCGAGGGACGGCTCCGTGAAGCTCTCGGACGTGCACTTCAGCTACGACGGCGAGACGGAGGTCATAAAGGGAGTCTCGATGGACATTCAGTCCGGGCAGACCGTGGCGCTCGTCGGTCCCTCGGGCGGCGGCAAGTCCACGCTTGCAAGCCTTATGTGCAGGTTCTTCGACGTGCAGAGCGGCAGCATCAGTGTCGGCGGAGCGGACGTGCGCGCGGTGCCCAAGGAGGAGCTTATGGACACGGTCTCCTTCGTGTTCCAGAACAGCCGCCTCATAAAGGGCAGCATCCTTGACAATGTGAAGCTCGCTAAGCCCGGAGCGACGGAGGAGGAAGTTCTCGCTGCGCTCAAGGCTGCCCAGTGCATGGACATTATTGAGAAGTTCCCCGACGGCATACATACCGTTATCGGCACGAAGGGCGTGTATCTCTCCGGCGGCGAGCAGCAGCGTATAGCTATTGCCCGCGCGATGCTGAAAAACGCGCCGGTGCTTATCCTTGACGAGGCCACAGCCTTCGCAGACCCCGACAATGAGGCCAAGGTACAGGCCGCGTTTGAGGAGCTTGCCAAGGGCAAGACCGTTATCATGATCGCCCATAGGCTCTCGACCGTTGTGAACGCCGATTGCATCTACGTCGTGCGCGACGGGCAGATAGAGGAGGCCGGGACGAAGGACGAGATCTGCGCCAAGGGAGGGCTCTTCGCCAAGATGTGGCGCGACTATCAGTCGTCCGTTGAGTGGAAGGTCGCAAAGGAGGGATAACCGTGATAGAAAAAATCCAGAAGGAAACCGCAAGCTCACCGGAGGGCGCGCGGGGACTTATAAAGGGCGTGCTGGCCTGCGCGCTCCAGAATGTCTCTTTCATGCTGCCGACAGGTCTGCTCTATTTCCTCGTGAAGGATCTGATGGAGGGCACGACCGCGGGGCGGACTGCGTTCTATGTGATAGGGTGCGTCGTGTGCTTTGCGTTTATCCTGCTGACGACGTGGTTCCAGTATAACGGCACATACTTCACAACCTACAGGGAAAGCGGCATACGCCGTCTGACTCTCGCCGAGCGCCTGCGCAAGCTCCCGCTGTCCTTCTTCGGCAAGCGCGACCTTGCCGACCTCACGAGCACGATCATGGCCGACTGCGAGGTGCTGGAAAAGACCTGCTCACACTTCATCCCCGGCCTGTTCGGCTCGCTTATCTCAACAGTGCTGATAGCGCTTGGCCTTTTCGCCTTTGACTGGCGT
>CAKTKV010000076.1 GCA_934572355.1 uncultured Oscillospiraceae bacterium | reverse complement strand
ACCTGCTACCAGGTCATCGCGCATAAGATCGCTTCCGGCGAGACCGCGTACAACATGGCCGCAAGCTACGGCATCGACTACGGCCAGAACACCAAGCTGCTTCAGGCGCTGAACAACACCAGCAACCTCGCAAAGGTAAAGGCCGGCAGCACCTTCTACATTCCCGTTGCCACTACCATTACCGCGACCGATAGTGGTAATAACGGCGGCAGCAACAACGGCAGCAACAGCGGAAACAACAACAATAATAACAGCGGCAATAACAACAGCGGTAACAATAACAGCGGCAATAACAGCAGCAGCCAGAAGTACAGCATCACACCTAACATCAATACCGCTTACGGCACCATGACCTTCTACGTCAACAACGCCACAGTCAGCTCTGCGGCAGCGGGCGATACGGTCACAGTCGATGTCAACACCACCGACGGCAAGGCAATAAGCCGTCTGGTCGTCAAGCATGCTGACGGCAGCGCGGACGTCAAGCTTGAAGGCAACACCTTCATCATGCCAGGCTGCAACGTCCGTGTAGATGCCGAGATCCAGAGCGGCTACAATATCGAGATCGAGAGCAACTATCCCACCATCACCGCAGCTACCGTGGGCGGCGTTTCCGCAAGCTCCGCTTCTCAGGGCGCGAACGTCAAGATAGTCAGCACCGACCCCGGCTACATGGTCGAGTCCGCGACTGTATACTACACGAATTGGCTCGGAGCGAAGACCTTCGTCACCGTGAACGACGCAATGTGCTTCATCATGCCGGCTGACGACGTCGTCGTAAAGGCGACCCTCAAGGCTGTGCCTACATATAACTTCTACAGAAAAGACTGCACCAACGGCAGCTTTGACCTCCAGGTAAACGGCTTCAGCGCAAGCAAGGCTGCGAAGGACGCTCAGGTCACCATTGTCTGGAAGGCAATGGATGGCTACACCCTGACCAGCATCAGCGTGAAGAAGGTGAAGGCCGACGGTACTCTGGGTGACAGTGTCAATGTTCTCAATAACTCCTTCACTATGCCCGGCTGCGATGTCAATGTTGAGCTGAGCTTCGGCCAGACCAACAACGCTATTGTCATCAATGCTGCACCGGGCGGCAAGCTGACAGCCCACGAATACACCGAAACGACGAAAGACGGCGCCACAACAAGAACCGTAAGTGATAAGATCACCGAGGCTCTGACCGGCAAGACCATTTTTGTCAAGGGTGAAAAGGATACTGGCTTCACTGACAATTTCAATATCACCGTTACCCGCAACGCCGACGGCAACCTTGTTGCCGTTGAGAGTAAGAGCTTTACTATCGGCAGCGTGAGCTATAATGGCTACACCTTCACCATGCCTGCGGGCGGCGTCACGATCGACGGACAGTTCATCGGCGGCATAAAGAAGGCCGATCTGGAATTTGACGCTGGTATCGATAGCGGTGACGGCAACGGAAACATCGTCTTCTTCAACGGTGAAGAGACCGATAAGAAGCTGACCGGTAAAGAAATCACCGTCGGCAGCAAGATCACTCTCGGCACACTGGCAAGAGAGGGCTACGCCTTCAACAAGTTTGAGGTTTATGTGGACACCTCGACTACCAGTAACCCCAACTTCGAGTACAGTGTTGAGCTCAGCGAGCTTGCAAATACTCAGGGCTACTTCCTCATGCCCAACAGCAACGTTCGTATAAAGACCATATTCCAGGCAGACGCAATAGCTCTCGAAGCTGCGACTATCAGAGGCAGCGGCGATGTAAGCTATCAGGTCTCCACTGACGGCAAGGACGGCACGTACCAGACCGCAAACAGCTGCAAGGTCGGCGATTGGGTCAAGGTCGTTGTCAAGCCCAGCAGTGAGGGCTACGTCGTACCCGAGAACGCTATCCTCGTAACCGACAAGGCGACCAACAAGGTCATCAAGCTTGTCAAGCCCACTGGCAGCAACCACTTCGCATTCCAGATGCCTTCAAAGGGCGTCACGGTCTACGTGATCCTGGTGGGCGACCTGCATAAGCTCGAACTCAGGACCATTAACGCAGATAATAATACCAGCGATCTCCAGGGCAAGAGCCTGTGGCAGGTCGAGGTCGAAGGCAACTGGCCCGTAGTTGAGAACAAGACTCTTGGCTCCGACACTGAGGTCAAGGCACACGACCCGGTCGTCCTCTCTCTCACTGAGCCCGGCGCGGCAAACTATGTGGTCGACAAGGTCGTCCTCAAGACCGCGACCAACGGCAGCGAGTACGCGGGCGGAATCGAGTTCAAGGATGGCAGGTACTACTTCGCTATGCCTGACGATGACACGACCTGCACCGTATACCTCAAGTCGAAGAGCTCCAATGACGTGTCTCTCGTCGGCTGCCTCAGCTATGACAGCTCTCGCGGCAGCGCGAACTTCGAGAAGGCCGGCACCACCGGCACCAAGGGTACGGTAATAAGCTCCTGCAAGGTCGGCGACACCATCATGGTCCGCGCGACCGCGGCTGAAGGCTACACTCTCACCGAGGACGATATCGTCATCACCAGAGCTGACGGCGGTACGCTCACTAAGGGAACTGATGTCGCAGATGGCAACTTCAAACCTGAAAAAGATGGTGGTAAGGTCATCGGCTGGACGTTCAAGATGCCTCAGGGCGGCGTGCGCGTCACGGTCAACTTCAAGCCGACCGAGGCTCACGGCATCAGCCTTGAAATCAAAGATCAGGATGGCAACCTCCTGAAGGGTCAGGGCTACGTGGCTGTCCAGTATGGTGGGAATAGCTTCACCGACATCAGCACCGATCTCGGTAAGGTACCCTACGGCTCCGCAGTGACCGTCTCGCTGACCGACGTCGGCAAGAGCCTCTACAGTTTGACTAAGGTCACCGTGGATGGTGTCAGCTGCGAGAACAAGGGCAGCTTCTACGGATTCTACATGCCGAACAAGGATGCAGATATCAAAGTCACGCTGACTGCCAAGACTGCCGATACCAACTCCTACAAGCTCTTCAGCAGCTATGATTACAGCAAGGGCACCGTCGGGTTCTACGATAAGAACGGAAATCCGATCGACACCGCAGCGGAAGGCGACGCAGTTGATATCGTGTTCACTCCTGCTGACGGCTACATGCTCGACAGCTACAGCATCGTCCGCAATACCGACAACGTGACCGTTGACGAGCAGTCCGGAGAGACTGCACGCAAGACCACGAAGGTTACGGTAACTATGGGCGATAAGCCTGGGAGCAGTTCCACCGGCCTGTATGCAAAGGACGGCATCACCGTCGCCGCAAACTTCGTGAACAAGGTCTACACGGCTGAGATCAGCATCAAGGGTCTGCCCACTACGACTGGCACTGCCACTGCCGGCAGCGAGACGACCGGTACTGGAGAGTCCACCGGAGCGACCACCGGTGAAACCAGCACTGGAGTGACCACCGGAGAGACTGGCACGAGCACTTCCACGACCTCGGATCAGACCGCAAATCTCCTCCAGTTCAAGGGCGCGGATGGCAAGTATAAGGCTGTGCAGAACGGCTCCAAGGTAGAAGTCGTATTCAACAGCAACGTGAACATTGGTCTTACCACCAGCGGCAGCAGCTATAAGATCACAGGCTATGTGGTCTATAGTGCCAGCGACCCCACTAAAAAACTCGCTGACATTAAAGGCGACTGCAATGACTTTAACTTCTGGGTAACCAAAGACGGTGTTTCGAAGATCGAGATCACCCTCGCGGCCAAGTAAGACCTAATTAAAATGTCCCCCTAACCGGCAGGGCTTCGGCTCTGTCGGTTTTTTATACTATGAAGCAAAACAATACCGGGCAGCTTCAGGGTACGAAAATCTCCTACAGAGATTGACCGGAGGGAAAACGGTGGTATAATGATGAAAAACCGAAGGGAGAGAAATACATGAAGCTTGCGATGGCACAGATGGCGATGAGCGCCGACATGGCGGAGAACCTGAAAAAGTCCCTGCATTTCTGCGAAGAAGCAAAGGGGAGCGACCTGCTGTTTTTCCCGGAGATCCAGCTCTGCCCGTTCTTCCCGCAGTATGAGAAGAAAAACGTGGACGCCTATTGTCTGTGCCCGGACGCAGAGGAGATACGCGTGCTTTCCGCGGCGGCAGGGAAGGGCGGCTATTACATGTCACCGAACGTGTACCTTGAAATGAACGGTAAGCGCTATGATACCTCGCTGTGGATAGACCCGAGCGGTAAGCTGCTAGACTGCGCAAAGATGGTGCACATCGCACAGGCGGAGCAGTTCTATGAACAGGACTATTACACGCCATCGGACGACGGTTTCAAGGTGTTCGACACGCCGTTCGGCAGAGTCGGCATCGTCATATGCTATGACCGGCACCTGCCTGAGAGCATCCGTACCTGCACGCTCATGGGCGCGCAGCTCATAATAATCCCTACGGCGAACACCAAGGCCGAGCCGATGGAAATGTTCGAGTGGGAGATACGTGTGCAGGCAATGCAGAACCAGGTGTTCATCGCAATGTGCAACCGCGTGGGCAAAGAGGGAGACATGGACTTTGCTGGAGAGTCCATCGTCGTGCACCCGAGCGGAGACGTGATATGCAAGGCCGACGACAGGGAGCGGCTCGTGTGCTGCGAGATAGACCTTGCCGAGAGCGACGCATGGCGCGCGAAGAAGCCGTATATCCCGACACGGCGTCCCGAGTGCTATCTGTGAGAGGAGAACGGCGTGATGCGGGAACTTAAACTCAAGCGTGTGTACCGGCACTTCAAGGGCGACTATTATCTCACCAAGGACATCGCCAACGATTCCGAAACGGGTGAGCCGTTTGTCGTATACAGAAAGCTCTACGGCGACGGGGGACTCTGGATACGTCCACTCGAGATGTTTCTCAGCGAGGTGGATCATGAGAAGTACCCGGACTGCAAGCAGGAGTACCGCTTTGAATTGCAGGAGATCGAAAGCGCGGCGGGACACTGAAAACAATATAGATATGTCAAGAGCGGATAAATGATCCGCTCTTGATTTTTTCTGCCCATGAGTGTATAATGACCTTAATGAGACATTGCGTCTCATTAAGAAAACGCGGAGGTGCGGCGAATGAGAAGCAGGGACCCGGAGCTGATGAAAGCGATATGCGGCTATGTCGAGAGCTATTACAGAGAACACCTCTCGTCCCCGTCGATAAGGAGCATATCGGAAGCGACGGGCATACCGCGCGCGACGGTGCAGCGCTACCTTGTAGATATGGACAGCAGGGGAATGCTCGAATACAGCGGACGCGTCGCCGACTCGCCCGGCATTGCCAAATGCACCACGGGCTATGTCTCCGCGCCGATAGTCGGGTCGATACGCTGCGGCAGTCCCGAGGGCGAGGAGGCGGACATTGAGGAATACGTGAACCTGCCGACCTCTGTGTTCGGCGGCGGGAGCATGTATCTGCTGCGCGCGAAGGGCGACTCGATGCACGACGCGGGCATAGACGAGGGCGACCTTGTGGTCATCACGGCGCAGAACGAAGCGAACGTCGGGGATATTGTCGTCGCGCTCGACGGCAGCGGGCAGAACACGCTCAAGCGCTATGCAGGTTTTGACGAGTCGCGCGGCTGCTATGTGCTTGAGTATATGAACGAGAAGGTCTACCCCGGCAAGGCCGAGCTTGTCGACAGCTTCACGGTGCAGGGCGTCGCGCGGCACGTGATAAAGGCGATTTGAGGAGCGCGGAAAATGGAACGCAGCTATGTTTCCATCGATCTAAAGTCCTTCTTCGCGTCGGTGGAGTGTGTGGAGCGCGGGCTGAACCCGCTTACGACGAACCTTGTCGTGGCGGATTCCTCGCGCACGGAAAAGACTATATGCCTTGCGGTGACGCCCTCGCTCAAGAGCTATGGTATTTCTGGCAGGGCAAGGCTGTTCGAGGTCGTGCAGCGCGTGGGCGAGATAAACGCCGCGCGCCGCAGGAGAGCGCCGGGCGGGGTGTTCACAGGAAAGTCGTACAACGACCCGGAGCTCAAAAAGAACAGCGCGCTTGAGCTGGATTATATAGTGGCAAAGCCCCAGATGTCGCACTATATAGAAATGAGCACGAAGATATACGATATATACATGAAGTACGTTGCACCGGAGGATGTACATGTCTACTCGATAGACGAGGTGTTCATCGACCTGACGGCGTATCTCAAGACCTATGGGCTGACCGCGCGCGAGCTTACGCAGCGGATCATCCTTGATGTGCTGCGCAGCACGGGCATCACGGCGACGGCGGGGATAGGGACGAATCTCTATCTCAGCAAGATCGCGATGGACATAGTCGCAAAGCACATCGAGCCGGACGCGGACGGTGTGCGCATCGCGGAGCTTACGGAGCAGAGCTACCGGGAGCAGCTTTGGGAGCACCGGCCGCTGACGGATTTCTGGCGCGTCGGCAGGGGCTACGCAAAAAAGCTCGAAGCGCACGGAATGTACACGATGGGCGATGTCGCCCTGCGCGCGGAGTACGATGAGGACTCGCTCTATAAGCTCTTCGGCGTGAACGCGGGGCTGCTGATAGATCACGCATGGGGCTATGAGCCGTGCACGATCGCGGACATCAAGGCGTACCGCCCCGGCAGCAGCAGTCTCGGCTCGGGGCAGGTGCTCCAGTGCCCGTACACCTTCGATAAGGCACGGATAATCGTCCGCGAGATGACGGAGCAGCTCGTGCTCGAACTCGTGGAAAAGCGCCTTGTGACCGACCAGATCATACTCGATGTGGGCTACGATATCGAAAGCCTCTCCCGCCGGGAGATCGCCGCGCAGTACAAGGGTGAGGTGGTGCGCGACCACTATGGCCGTCAGGTGCCGAAGCCCGCGCACGGCTCGTGCCCGCTCGGGCGGCAGACGGATTCGCTGAAGCTGATAATGGACGCGGTGCTCCCGCTGTATGACAGAATCACGGACAGCAGGCTCCTTGTGCGCAGGATCAATATAGCGGCGAACAACGTCGTACCTGAATCGATGGCGCGGCCAGCAGAGGAGGCGACGCAGCTTGATCTGTTCTCTGACTGCGAAGTGCAGGCAAAGCGCGAGGATGAGGAGCGCGCGCAGCTCGAACGCGAGAAGCGCCGCCAGAGAGCGGTGGTGCTGATAAAGGACAAGTACGGGAAAAACGCGATCCTCAAGGGCACGAACTTCATGGACGGCGCGACGATGCGCGACCGCAACCGGCAGATCGGGGGACACTTGGCATGAGCGGAAAGTATGATTCGCTGCTCCGCCGCGGCCGCCATTTTTCCGAGAAGCACCCGCCGATGCCGAACTGTGAGCGCGCGGCGCAGTTTGCGCCATTTGCCGCGCTGAACGGCTTTGAGGAAGCCGTCGACGAGACGGCGCGCCTGACCGAGCGTCAGGTCGAGCTTGACGACGGCGGCGGCATTGAAGAGCTTGACCGTGCGCTGCGGCTGATAGCGGAGCACGCGGGGGAACGTCCGGAGATATCCGTAACGTGGTTCAGACCGGATGACAGAAAGGACGGCGGCGCGTATCTCACATGGCGCGGCAGCCTGAAAAAGGCAGACATGTATGAGCGGAGGATCGTCTTTACCGATGGACGCAGTATACCGATAGACAGCATCCGCAGCGTTGAGTGCGGGCTGGATGAAAAAACATCCCCGGCGACGGCTGAATAATGCCGACGCCGGGGATGCTTATTTGCTATGTATCAGCTTGCGAGTATCTTGTTGATGCGCGCTTCCGCTTCCTTTGCTATTGCCTCGGGGACGATGCCGGTGGCGACGA
>CAKTKV010000075.1 GCA_934572355.1 uncultured Oscillospiraceae bacterium | reverse complement strand
CACTCATGGGTGCAGATGTTCGACTCTGAGTATGACGCCTTCGTCAGCTACTGCAAGACCTATCCGAATAACGCCGTCCTGCTCGTGGACACCTTCAACACCCTCAAGTCCGGCATACCCAACGCCATCCGCGCGTTCAACGAGGTGCTCCGCCCCATGGGCATCACCAAGTGCGGCATCCGTCTGGACTCCGGCGACATGGCCTATCTCACCCAGCGCGCGCGCAAAATGCTCGACGACGCCGGCTGGCCGGGCTGCACCATCACCGTCTCGAACTCCCTTGACGAGCGCCTCATTACCGAGCTTATCCGTCAGGGCGCGAAGATCGACTCCTTCGGTGTCGGCGAACGGCTCATCACCTCCAAGAGCGCCCCGGTGTTCGGCGGCGTGTACAAGCTCTGCGCTGTCGAAAAGCCCGACGGCGAGATCGTCCCGAAGATCAAGCTCAGTGAAAACGTCGGCAAGATCACAAACCCCGGCTTCAAGAAGGTGTATCGTTTCTTCGACAGGGAGAGCGGCATGGCCGAAGCAGACTATATCTGCACGCACGACGAGGTCGTTGACGACTCGCAGCCGCTTGAGATATGCGACCCGCACGACCGCTGGAAGAAGAAGACCATGCGCAACTTCCGCGCGGTGGAGCTTCAGGTGCCGGTGTTCAAAAACGGCAAGCTGGTCTATGACCTGCCCGCTCTCGGCGATATCAAAAAGCGCTGCGCCGAGCAGATAGACACTCTCTGGCCGGAGGTCAAGCGCTTTGACTATCCGCATCAGTACTACGTCGACCTCTCGCCGAAGCTCATGGCGCTGAAGGACAAGATGCTCCTTGAGCGCGGGCACGAGATAGTATAATTTTCAGAATCAAAATAAAGTCCAAGTGCAGCCATCCGAAAGGATGGCTGCACTTTTTTCAAAGTTCAGATTTTCAAGCAGACTGGCAAAAATACTTTTTTGACAGTCTGCCCGGGTACGCCTTTCCGTTTCGGCAGGTGTACCCGGGTTCTCTATTTTGCCGCTAATACGCTTCTATTTCCTTGAGCGTCAGATCGCGCCCGGTGAGCGGAGTGAGCTTCTCTCCCCCGCAGTTCGGGCAGCGCAGCTGCTCAAGCTCGGCGGTGAACTCCGCGCCGCAGTCAAGGCAGCGCGCCGTGCCCGGCAGCGTTTCGACGACGAAGCGCGTATCCTGATACGCCGTCCCGTCCGTCACGGCTGTCCAGCAGTCGGAAAGATACGCCGGGATGACGCCCGAGAGCGTACCCACCTCAACGGTGACCTTTTTCACGTACTCGAGTTCCTCGTCCTTTGCGACGCTGTCGACCATTTTGAGCAGCGCGTCGCATATACCCAGCTCGTGCATTACTTCGCGACCGCCTTTTTGACAATGCCGCCGGTGCGCTTGACGAGATTTTCCGCGACCTTGATGGGCATGGCCTCAAAGGGCTTGGCGTGCCAGTCGCGCACCTTCCTGAGATGGATGGCGTCAAACTTGCACTTGGTGGTGCACAGGCCGCAGCCGATGCAAAGATAGCTGTCGACCTTCGTCGCGCCGCAGCCGAGGCAGCGGGCGCACTCCTTGCGTACCTGCTCCTCCGTGAAGGTCACGCGCGCATCCGCAAAGGTCTTGGCCTTGGCCGCGTTGTAGCCCGGCTCTTGGCGGCGGTCATTGTCAAACGACGCCACATCGAGCATGACATGCTCCTTATCGAGCGCCCGGTACTCACGTCTGTCGCGCCCTGCGGTCAGCGTCTGGCCGGGGTGGACATAGCGGTGCAGCGATATCGCCGCTTCCTTGCCCGCGGCTATCGCGTTGATGGCAAAGCTCGGACCGGTATAGCAATCGCCGCCGACGAAGATGTCCGGCTGCGCGGTTTGATAGGTCAGGGCGTCAGCCTCGGCGGTGCCTTTCTTCGTCGTCACGAGCCTGCCCACATCGAGGCCGCCCCAGTCGACGGTCTGACCGATCGCGCCGATCACGCTGTCAAGCTCTATCGTCTCAAACTTACCGGTGCCGACGCTTATGCGGCGTCCCTTCTCGTCAGGCTCGCCAAGCTCCATTGCTTCGACCTTGAGCGCGCTGACCTTGCCGTCACGGCCGATGATCTCGACAGGTGCGTTGAGGAAGCGGAACTTCACGCCCTCTTCCATCGCCTCTTTGACCTCTTCGGGGTCGGCGGGCATTTCGTCCTGAGAACGGCGGTAGATGATATAGGTCTCCTCCGCGCCGAGACGCACCGCGCTGCGGCACACATCCATCGCGACGTTGCCGCCGCCTATGACCGCGCAGCGCTTGCCGACTGCAGGCTTATTGCCGAGGTTCACCTCTCGCAGGAACTCCACGCCGCCGAACACGCCCTCGAGCTCCTCGCCGGGGATATTGAGCTTTGCAGACCTCTGCGCGCCGATGGCGAGATAGAAGCCCTTATAGCCCTCATCCCGAAGCTGTTGTATCGTGACGTCCCTGCCGACCTCGACGCCGCAGCGGAACTTGACGCCCATCTCGCGGAGGATATCGATCTCAGCATTGAGCACATCCTTCTCAAGGCGGAAAGCGGGAATGCCAAGCGTGAGCATGCCGCCGGGAACGGGGTTGCGGTCAAATACCGTGACGGGGTAGCCCTTGTTCGCGAGGTAATATGCACAGCTCATACCGGCAGGGCCCGCGCCGATTATAGCGATCTTCTCGGTATAGGGTCTGCCGATCTGGTTCACCATCTTGGGGACGAAGCGCGTCGCCTCGTTCATGTCATGGTCGGCGATGAAGCGCTTGACTTCGTCTATCGCGACGGCCTCGTCGACGCTGCCGCGGGTACACTCGGCCTCGCAGCGCTTGTTGCATATGCGCCCGCAGACCGCCGGGAACGGATTCTCTTTCTTTATAAGCTCCAACGCGTCGGTGTATCTTCCCTGCGCGGCAAGCTTCAGATATCCCTGCACGGGGACATGCGCGGGGCAGGCGGCCTTGCAGGGAGCGGTGCCGGTGGGCATAACGTCCTCGCGGTTCTCGCGGTAGTTTTCATTGACGGCCTTGGCGAAATTGAAGGTCTCGGTGACCTTGGTGTATTCAGGTTCTGGCAGCGCGCAGTCGGAGCAGAGCTTCTGGCCGAGCTTCAGCGCGTTTCCGGGGCAGACCTCGACGCACTGCGCACAGGCGACGCACTTTGCCTCATCCACCTCGGCGACGAAGTTTGAGCGGATCGCGTCGCGCGCGCCGAACATCAGCCCCGCGCGCAGACCGAAGCAGGCGCAGGCACAGCAGTTGCAGATAGCGGCGCTCTCGCCCGCTCCCTCTATGTTCGGGATATCGTGCATGAGGCCGTTTTCCTCGGCGCGCTTGACTATTTCAAGCGCTTCCTCGCGCGTTATCTGCCTTGCACGGCCGGTGCGTATATAGTGCTCCGCGCCCTTGCCCATCTGCACGCACATGCCCTCCGCGAGATGGCCGCAGCCGTCGCCGAGGCTCGTGCGCGAAGCGCGGCAGGAGCAGGGCGAAACGGAGAAAACATCGTATTTATCAAGATAGTGGCTCAGGCGCTCGTCATCGGTCACGCCGGGGATGCCCTCTATCGCGCTCTCCACCGGGATAACGCGCATGAGCCCGTAGCCGTCCGGCAGGATAGGCCCCATGCTCTGCATGCGCAGACGGGTATATTCCTCGAAAGCACGTCCGACCTCCGGGTGCTCATGCAGAAGCTCCTGATTGTTGACCATCATTTCGAGTATGCCGGGGGCGAAGATCTGCATGAAATAGCCGTCCTCATCCGTGCCGTCGATCTTGCAGCGGCGGAAGACACCGTAGTACACGAGCCTGTCGAGTGAGGGCTGTATCTCCTCCACTGTTCTGCCGACCTTGTCCGCCAGCCACTGCGCTGTGCGCTCCTTGCGAAGCCCCGCGGCAATGGCAATATCGGCCTCCTCGTCGGTCACGATATCGGCCATGCAGTAGTATTCCGGGGCGTTCTCATCTATCTTGACGAGCATACCGGAAGCGCCGCCAATGATCTTTGCGAGCTTGACTATTTTGGGTCTGAGCTGTGCCATAAATTACCTCTCCTATCCATTTTTTCGTTTCTATCCCTAAATATAATTATAATCGAATGTTATCTTTTTGGCAAGGTTTTTTAGCATAAATGCCCCATGCGCAAAAAGCGCATGGGGCAGACTATCAAAAGCCTCGCATACAAAAATCAATTAAGTCTATGCTTTTCAAGCACAGCCAGCAGACGCTCGCGCAGCAGAGCGCAGCGTGCGGCCTTGTCCCCGCCCGAAAGGAGAGACGTCGGGTCGGCTGGCTCTGTAAGGGAGAAGTCAGGCAGGGCGTCTTTGCCGAACTGCTCGCTTGCCAGATCGATGAACACACCGTTAATATAGTTGAAGCTGTGCCGCCCGCCTCTGTCAAGCGGCACAGAATATACCTCGCCGCCAAAGAACTCGTGCACAAGCGCCGCGGTGATCGTACACTGGCCGATACTGGGGTTGGCCGCCGACCACTCGGGGCGGAAGCGCTCAGAGCAGGTCTCCGTGTTCCACGCCTTGAGACAGGCAAGATAAAATTCGCCTATCGTTTCAGCGCCGCAGGGCTTGACGGGGCGGATATCCTCCGCGTGCTCCCAGCCGCAGAAGCGGTAAATAGGGTCATATTCATATCCGGTGTTCTCAACAAGCTTTATTGACATAGCTTCAACTCCTTAATTATACAAGCATTATCGCGGTGAGCATATGATCCGCGCCGGGCTCGCCGTCATGCAGCTGACGACGGTGCGAGTAAAACCGGCCGTCATGATAGGTACACAGGCCGCAGTCATATATTTTGTCCGGGCGCACACCGCAGCGCTCGAGCGAAAGGCGTATGGCCAGATTCACATCCAAGGTATACTTCCCACCGGCCTTCGGCAGGAAGAACCGGTCGACCTCATTTTGACTATAATTGACCAGAAACGGCTCCATCAGCTCCCCGCCGACCTCATAGCAGCGGCGGCAGATGCAGGGGCCGAAAGCAGCCATAACATTTTCCGGTTCCGTGCCGTACTCCTGCCGCATTTTTTCCACGGCTTTGACGGCGATCAGTGAAGCCGTCCCCTTCCAGCCGCTGTGCACCATGCCGACAGCCTTGTTCACAGGGTCGAGCAGATAGACCGGGGTGCAGTCCGACTCCATAGAGGTCAGCAGCAGTCCGCGCTCATTCGTGATTATCCCGTCGGCAGGCTCAACAGGGTCGCTGCGCCAGAAGGTGTTCATCCCGGCGTCGGCATGGGTGACGGGACGCACGATGTCAGTATGCCGCTGAAAGGTGGAGACGATGTCCCGCTCCGTCAGGCCGAGATGTGCGAGCACCTCGCGGTAGCCTTTATGCCCCTCCTCGGAATTACTGAGCCAGCAGCCGTGTCCTTTGGAGGTGAAGACAGTCTTCACAAGCCCCGTCGCGTCAAACGCTTCTATATTATAATAATCCATTTCGTTTCTCTCCATGTTTGTTCTTGTGACTATAATAACACTAAACAGTCGAAAAATCTACATTTCGGGGCTTGAAATCGGTATTCGGCAGTGCTATACTCTGCTCCTGCATCGAGACTGAAACAGCCATAACAGGATGCGCGAGGGAAATATGCAGCGCACACACAGAGCTCATTACCATCACATCCATGCAATAGAGATGACCTCAGGGTCGCTCTGGAAAAATATACTTCTCTTCAGCATACCGCTTGTACTGACGCAGCTATTGGAGATCCTGTTCAATCTCAGCGACGTCGCCGTGGCAGGAAAGTTTGCGGACTACCGGGCGCTCGGCGCGGTGGGCTCGACGACGCAGCTCGTCACGCTCTTCACGGGCTTTCTGATAGGACTGGGCAGCGGTGTCAACGTTGAGGTCGCGCGCTCGCTCGGTGCCGAGGACAAGGAAAGAATGGAGAAGAACATCCACACCTCCTTCATCATCTGCGCGGCGGTCGGCGTGCTGCTGTGCCTTATCTGCCGTGTCTTTGCAAGGGACCTACTGGTGCTGCTGCACACAAAGGATGAGCTGCTTGAAGGCGCGGTGCTGTACTTCAGCATCTACGCGCTTGGTCTGCCGGCGATGGCGGTGTATAACTTCGGCAACGGTGTGCTGAGCGCCGCCGGGGACACGAAAAGGCCGCTGCTGTACCTGACGGTATCGGGCATACTGAACGTGATACTTAACCTGTTCTTCGTCATAAAGTGCCATATGGCGGCGGACGGCGTGGCTATCGCGAGCGTTATAGCACAGGTGCTGTCAGCGGTGATGATAACGGTGCATCTCTGCCGCAGGAACGACGACTGCCGCCTGTCGCTCTCGAAGCTCCGCTTCAACAGCCAGAGCGCTTCGCGCGTGCTGATGCTTGGGATACCAACAGGCTTGCAGCATGCGATATTCGCGGTGGCAAACATGTTCGTACAGGCGGGCCTGAACACCTTCGATGCGGTCACAGTCTCCGGAAACTCCGCGTCGGTCAATGCCGACGAACTGATATTCAACACGCAGGCTGCGTTCTACACGGCCTGTTCGAGCTTCATAAGCCGCAACTGGGGTGCCGGGCACAAGGAGCGCATACACAAGAGCTATATCATAAGCCTTGCATACTCCTTTGCGGCAGGCGCGATAGGAGGTTTGCTGCTGCTCGGCTTTGGAAGAGAGTTCCTGTCGATTTTTGCAAACGAGCAGGCGGTCATAGAGGCGGGAATGCAGCGCATAAAGATCATGTGCTTCTCCTATGGCGTCGGCGCGTTCATGGACTGCTCGATAGCCGCGGCGCGCGGGCTTGGGAAGAGCATCGTGCCGATGATAATCGTCGTGCTCGGCTCCTGCGTTTTCCGCGTGGTGTGGATATACACGGTGTTTGCGTTCTATAAAACGATACCGTCGCTCTATCTGCTGTACTTCTTCTCATGGGCGATCACCGGCGCTGCCGAGACGCTCTACTTCCGGAAGGTATACAAGCAGTGCATGGCGGGAACGCTGGGGTGAACGGTGCAACGTATAAACGCTCCGCGGGGGGAGGTACAGTCCCCTTGGCTCTCCCTCTGGGAGAGCTGTCACCGAAGGTGACTGAGAGGGAAAAAGCGGTATGCCGCTGCCTGCGGCACAAGTATTTAATGCGTACCTGACCCCTCTCCGTCCTCGCTTCGCTCGGCCACCTCTCCCATAGGGAGAGGCAAGGGATGCCCACGGAGTGACCAGCAGTGAAACACCGCCGAAACTGCCTATTGACACGGGACGCGCGGAGTAGTATTCTAAGCGTGCAATTGAACACGGGGAGCTGGGTAGGCCCGGCTGAGATGAGATAAACATGAATCTCAAAACCCATGAACCTGATCCGGGTAATGCCGGCGTAGGAAACAGAGATGCTCTCCGAAGCCGCAGGATGAATGTCCCGCGGCTTTTTTACGTCCCTGCTTCCGGTCAAAGAATTGGAGGAAAGAAAAATGAAAAGCAAAAGTCATCTCAAGCTCCGCGCCCTGTGCGAGGGTGCAGTCATGGTAGCGCTGGCGCAGGTGCTCAGCTACGTCAAGCTCTTTGAGCTGCCGCAGGGCGGCTCAGTCGGCATAGGCATGCTGCCGATATTCATCTACTGCGCGCGCTGGGGCTTCGGGCCCGGCATGCTAGCAAGCGTCGTGTACAGCTTCCTTCAGCTGATGTTCGACGGCGGCTTTGCCATCGGCTGGCAGTCCGTCCTCGGCGACTATATCATCGCCTACTCCGTGCTCGGCGTTGC